>QMLM01000028.1 GCA_003646745.1 Deltaproteobacteria bacterium
AAAAGGGCTTGGGGGAAAAACTGCTTATTGGGTTTAACCCTGGGGCTACTTACGGGGATGCCAAATGTTGGCCCCCCGGGAGATTCGTGGAATTGGGCAGAAAACTGATAGAAGATTATGATGCCTCCATCATTATCTTCGGCTCCCGAACTCCCAAGGAAATGGCACTAAACACTGCCATTGCTCAGGGGATTGGGGAGGGATGTCTCAATCTATCTGGAAAGACCTCCCTACTCCAGTTGGCATCTTTGTTGCGACAATGCAAGCTCCTTGTCACCAATGATACAGGGACTATGCATTTGGCAGCGGCGGTTGGCACACAAGTAGTGGCTATCTTTGGTCCAACTGATCCTCGAGCTACTTCTCCTCTGGGCGAAGGTCACGTGGTTGTCCGTAAAGAGGTTCCATGCAGCCCCTGCCTCAAAAGGGTCTGCCCTGAGGACCATCGCTGCATGAAGCTTATAGAGGTAGAAGAGGTCTGCGAAGTCATAAGAGCCAAGCTCATAAAAAGGCCTTCTTAACTGGAGGGATAATGGAGAAGATCTCGGTCTACGTCCTTACTTATAACAATGAGAGAACCATCGAGAGGTGTTTGAGCAGCCTCCAGTGGGCAGATGAACTAGTTATCGTGGACTCTTACAGTACAGATGGCACCCTGGAGATATGTCGCCGATACACTGAGCGGATTTATCAGCGCAAATGGACAAACCATCAAGAGCAATATCAATATGCCGCCGACCTGACGACTAACCGATGGATAATGTTTGTTGATGCCGATGAGGAGGTCCCTCCTGAGCTGGCTCAAGAGATAAGGCAGGAGCTAGGAGACAATAATGGTCAGTGGGATGGTTATATCGTTCATCGACGCACCTATTACCTGGGGCGTTGGATAAAGTACGGAGGATGGTATCCTGATTACGAAATTAGACTCTATGATCGTACCAAAGGGAGATGGGAAGGGGGGCTACACGCCAAGGTGAAGGTGGATGGAAGGGTGAAAACCCTACAAAACTGCTATCTTCACTATACTTATAAAGATATCTCCGATCAGATTCAGACCATCGACAGATATTCCCAGATCGCTGCCGAGGATATGCTCCGTGAAGGAAGAAGATTTAGCTTGGCCAATATGTTGTTTAACCCCCTTTTCCGCTTCGTAAAGGAGTATATCCTCAAGCGTGGTTTTCTGGATGGGATACCAGGTCTGATCATTATAGTCTCAACTATGTTTTATGTATTCATAAAATATGCCAAGCTATGGGAATTGCAGAGGGAGTTAAAGGATGGCAACGAGGTACGAAGAGACCTTTAAGGGCAAACGGGTATTGATCACCGGAGGTTTAGGCTTCATCGGAAGCAACCTCGCCATAAAGCTTGTAGAGCTGGGGGCTGTGGTAACCTTAGTGGACAACATGATCCCCCGTCAAGGGGGGAACCTTTTCAACATCTCTCCCATCACCGATAAGGTCCACGTAAACTTCAGCGATGTAAGAAATCAACTCTCCATGAATTACCTAGTACAAGGGCAGGACTATATCTTCCACCTAGCAGGGCAGGTAAACCATGTGGAGAGTGTACGCAATCCCATCCAGGATTTAGATATAAACTGCCGGGGTACGCTGGTTCTGCTGGAGGCCTGCCGAAAGTACAATAAGGATGTCAAGCTCATCTTCTCGGGAACAAGGGGCGAATATGGTACCAGCGTTCATTTGCCTGTTAATGAAGACCATCCTACCAATCCCAAAGGGATCTATGCCGTGACCAATCTAACAGCGGAGAAGATGATCCTCGTCTATCACGATATCCATAAGATCCAGGGGATATGTCTTAGGATCACCAACACCTATGGAGAACGCCATCAGATGCAGCATGACGAGTTTGGGGTGCTCAATTGGTTCATCCGCAAGGCCATGGATGATGAGACGATACCGGTCTTCGGAGACGGGAGGATCTTGAGGGACTTTCTATATGTCGGTGACCTAGTGGATTGCTTCCTGATGGTGGCCACCTGCCCTCAGGCCTATGGGGAGGTCTTTAATGTGGGTACTGGTATTCCAATAAGTTTTATCGATTTGGCCAAAAAAATCGTGCAAATTGCGGGCAGTGGCAGGGTGGACTTCACTGATTTCACCCCTGAGAGGAAAGAGGTGGAGCCAGGAGATTACTACACGGATATATCCAAAATCAAGAGGGTGGTGGGCTGGGAACCCAAGACCTCGTTGGAGGAAGGGATCCGCAGGACCATCGAGTTCTATCGTAAATATAGAGATAAATATTGGGGTGATGCCTTCAAATGAAGATTCTCCACCTCTTTTCCGATTGGAAGTGGACAGGACCGTCTGAGCCGGTGGTAAACCTCTGCCAGGCCCTCCAGCAGCGGGGGCATGAGGTAGTGTTGGCCTACCGCCGTCCTCCCTTCGAGGTTACAGAGAGTGTGGAGAAGGCAGTGGAGGAGAGAAAAGTTAGGGGAATTGACTCCTTTCATCTGGCTCCTATTTCAAAACCGTATCATATTTATCGTCTCAAAGACATTGTCTCTGACATTAAAAGACTTTCTCGCTATATCGATCAGGAGGGGTTTGAGATCGTCAACGTCCACAATTCCCATGACCATATAGTAGGCGCTTTGGCGGCAAAAGCTTCAAGGAGGCGTCCTCCGGTGATCCGAATGGATCATAAAAGGGATTCCCTGAATGCAGATCTCATAAGTCGATGGTTTTTTAGGCGATATACCGATGGATTAATCACCTTCTCCGAAAAAGGGAGAAAAAGGCTGATGAAGAAATTGGGGTTCCCCCCAGAGAGAGTGGCCAAGGTGAGCACGGCCGTTGACCTCGACAGATTCGATCCCACCAAGGAACATAAAGACATGCGACAGATCTTCGGAATTCCCCCTTCATCTCCCGTGGTGGGGATTGTGGCCAGGTTTCAGAGGTACAGAAGAACTGATATCCTCCTAGAGGCCATCTCAATTCTGATCAAGGAGGTCCCCGAGATAAGGCTCTTGCTGGTGGGCAGAAGCAGCCAGATGAAAGAAAGTGTGTTAGAACCCATGGAACGGTTGGGAATATCCTCTCACGTGGTCTTGGCCGGTTATCGAACGCAGGACTATGTCGATACCCTCGCCTGCATGGATGTCTTTGTGCTGATCACCCCTGGCTCTGACGGCACAGCTAGGGCCTTGCGGGAGGCCATGGCCATGGGTAAGCCGGTGGTGGTGACCAAAAGGGGGATGCTGCCGGAGTTGGTAAAGGATGGGGTCACTGGATATGTGGTGCAGGAAAGCCCTCAGGCCATCTGTCAGGCACTTTTGCCCCTAGTAAAAGATGGAGGATTACGAAGCTGGATGGGAAAAGCAGCCCGTGAGGTGGCCGAAAGTGAATTCCGCCTGGAGCGTCAAGCACAAGAGGTGGAGGTTTTCTATCGTAGGGTTTTGAAAAAAGGTCTTTGTGTATGAGGATCGCCCTGGGGATAAGGGATTTTTCCCCTCACAAGGGAGGAGCAGAGAGGTTTTTGTTTGAGTTGATGAAATTCTTGGTTCAGGAGGGACATGAGGTACATATCTTTGCCCATCGCTTCGGGCAAGATATAAAAGGATTTAACTTACATAAGGTATCCGCAGTCCCCTTTCCCAAAAGTCTACATATTCTATCCTTTGCTTTGAATTGCCACCGAGGGATGAAAAGAGATAACTTCGACGTGACTATAGGGGTAGGTAATACCTGGCGAGCAGATCTATTACAGCCCCATGGGGGAGTCCACTGGTGTTGGTTTTGGAGGAGTCTGCGGGCCTATGATAACCCATGGATCTGGGGGCTGAAGTTCTTGGGGAGGATCTTTAGCCCCAAGCAGTGGGCTGAGGGGATAGTGGAGGATGCCCCTTATAAAAAGGCAAAGAAGATCGTGGCCATCTCTGAGATGGTAAAGAGGGATATCATCGATCATTATGGAATACCTGAAGGGAAAATCGACGTAATCTATAATGGGGTGGACACCGAACGCTTTCATCCCCGTAACAGGAGACACAGGAAGGAGGTCAGAAAACGTTATGGCCTGGGCCCAGAGGATCTTCTTCTGCTTTTCGTCTCCCATAACTTCAGACTCAAGGGGTTGAGATACCTCATTCAAGCCCTCGCCATTGTGAAAAAAAAGAAGGAAGACGTCAAATTATTAGTGGTAGGGAGGGACAGGGATGACCCTTATCTGCGTCTTGCCAAGAAGATAGGCTGTGAGGGAGAGATTTTTTTTGCTGGGGGCGTGCCCGATCTGGAAAGATATTATCCCAGCGCTGATATGTTGGTGCATCCCACTTTTTACGATGCCTGCTCTCTGGTGGTGTTAGAGGCCCTGGCCAGCGGGCTTCCGGTAATTACTACCAGGTACAATGGGGCTGGCTGGATAATCTCAGAGGGGAAAGAGGGTTTTGTCCTCGAGGACCCACAAGATGTGGAGAACATGGCCGAAAAGATCCTCGCCCTTTCAAACCCAAGTAAGTTAAAAGAGGCCTCTATTGCCGCCCGCAGATTGGCCCAGAGATATTCTCAACAGAAATGTTATGAAGAAATGTTGAGGGTGTTGCAAGAGATTGAAGGAAGGGAGGCAAAATGTTGAATTGGAGCGAGATGATCTACTGTCGAGATCAAATTCATGAGCGTTATCGTAAAATATGGGATGTTCCGTTAATTAAAAGGCGATTTAGCCTAATAGATAGATACATTCGTCCTGGGATGCGCCTTCTTGATGTAGGGGCTGGAGAGCGAGGGGTAAAGGATAAAATCATAAAAAAATATGACAATGTAATCTATAAAAGCATGGATATAGATCGCCACCTTCCCCACGATTATTACTCTTTGGATGAAATTGATGAGCATTTTGATTTTGTCCTTCTCTTAGATGTAATCGAACACTTGGAACTCGAAGATGGTATAAAGATGTTAAAGCGACTTAATGAACTCCTTGTCAATGGGGGATTGTTAATCATCACTACACCAAACATATTTAACCCTAGTCGTTTTTGGCTAGATGCTACCCATAAAGTGGCGTACAGCTATGAGGAGCTAGGGGGAATTTTACTCAGCCAGGGCTTCGAGGTATTAGAGATTTACCGCACCTTCAACGCCTCTTTCCCTAAGTATCTACTACGGCTCACCCTCTTTTATCCACTGCATAGGATTTTAAATGTGGATTTCGCCAAATCCATCGTGATCTTGGCTGTTAAGAGAAGAAAGTTTCCAAGGAGAGTATTAAGAAATGGGCATCAGCAGAAGAAAGGCACACGATAAGATTATAGAGATATTAAGGATATCTTGAGCCTGAAGGCGCGAGTTGCACATTTATTAGTGGGGTTTGCTACTTTTCATGATAGGCCTCAAAATGAAGTAGATGATTACAAAGGAGGCGGCCATATCAATATGGTGAGCTACTTTGATCTACGTGTGAATCTCCATAGAAACGGGTTTAAGATCATCTCCGTTTGCACCCATATGTATAGTAAAACCGCTATTATATTTTCTCCTCTAATCCCCTTGATTTATGCGATGACATACCGGTCATTCATGAGAGAAAAAGATAAAAGGCAGAAGAAGAGAAATATGGAAATCTTGAAGCATGCCCTCTCCGCCGACCTCCTGTTCGGGAAAAAGTTATTTGTCCTCGCAGAAAAAGACCCTCAATTCTTGAAGAGGTAGATAGATTATGAAGGTCCTCTTCCTGATCCAGGGATGGCAGGTGGCTGCGAGCCGCTACCGGGTCCTACAATATCTCCCTTACCTGGAGAAAAGGGGAGTGCAGACCCATGTATCTACCTACCCGAAGGGGATAGTTGAGTATGGACGGCTCCTCAAAAGGGTGAAAGATCATAATGTGATCTTCCTTCAGAGAAAGAGGTTCAATCCACCCTTTTTACAACTGCTGCGCTGTCGGGCGAGGGGAATAGTATACGATTTTGACGATGCAGTAATGTATAGAAATTCTACAGCGCCCTCACCTTACTCCAGAACTCGCCAGAGGAGGTTCGCTCGCATCGCAAGGGCATCGGATCATGTCATCGCCGGCAACAACTTCCTCAGGGACCAGGCCGCGAGGTTTACCGATCGGGTAACAGTAATCCCTACTCCTATTGACAGAAAGCGATATTGCCTTAAGGACTACAACGAAAAAAAAGAGAGGGTGACTATCGGCTGGATCGGTGACCATGGCAGCATCCACTATCTGGCAGAGATGCGTCCTATCTTCGAGGAATTGGGGCAGAGATACCGGAATCTAGAGCTGAAGATTATTTGCGATACTTTTTTTGATTGCGACCATATCTCGGTGGTCAAAAAGTTATGGAATCAGGAAGATGAAGTGGATGATCTAAGGAGTTTGGACATAGGGGTGATGCCCTTGCGGAATGATCCCTGGTCGTGGGGCAAATGTGGGCTGAAGATACTCCAGTATTATGGGGTAGGTGTGCCGGTGGTCTGTACACCAGTAGGTGTCAATAGGGACGTGGTGCAGGACGGTGTGAATGGCTTTTGGGCTATGACCCACGAGGAATGGATAGAAAAGATCTCCCTATTGATTGAAGATCCCCTGTTGCGGCGTGAGATGGGGACAAGGGGTAGGGAATTGGTACAGAGATCTTTCTCTGTACAAGCTTGTGCTCCTAAGTTGTACAAAATATTAGAAGAAGTAGCCCAGAGTTGTAGTGAATGATCCCTTCTCAAAAAATGGGTGCGGGGAGCATACTTTGGACCATTGCCAAAGGTGTCGATAAATGGTTGCCCCCTTCCTTATTGGATGACCCAGAGGAGTTCCTGCTAAGGACCCCTCTCCAAAAGGTGATAAAGGAATCACCTGTTCGTACTGCCTTAATTATACGAGGTCCTAAGGGAGACCTCTTTCTAAAAAGATATAAGATAAGAGGCTTAAAAGAGAGATTAAAGTATTTCTTCGCCCCTTCTAAGGCCCACAGAGAGTGGGTGATGGCCCATCTGGCATTGCGCAGAGGAATCCCGATTCCTCTCCCTTTGGCGATGGGAGAGGCCCGCAGAGGTGGGGTCCTAAAGGAGGCCTTCCTGATCACCCAAGCCATTTCCCCTTCTGTACCTCTAATAGAGTTGGTTCGAGAAGGAGGGGAGAAGAATTATATCTTTCGCGCAGCCCGATTGATCAAAAAGGTACACGAGTCCGGTCTCTTCCATCAGGATCTGCATGCAGGAAATATATTGGTACAAAAAAATGAAAAAAATTTATACCTAATTGACCTCCATCGGGCTATGAGAGTAAAGGGGGTCTCTTTAGATAAGCGCCTCTGGAACCTGGCACAGTTTTTTTATTCCTTTAGAGGACGGCTATCTTCTGAGGACAAAGAGGCCTTTTTGCAGCTTTACGATGAAGGTGTAGATATATTCAAAGAAGAGTTTGCTAAAGCCTTGGTGAAAATCAAACAGATGGAGGAGAAGATCTATCGACGACATATGAAGAGTAGGACCAAGAGGTGCCTAAAAAATAGCAGTGGCTTTTTTACGCTAAGGAGAGGAGGCTGGCAGATATATTCGAAGAGAGGGTGGAAATTTGAAGAATTGCTGGAAATGTTAGAAAAACATAAGGATATTTTAACAGCCAAAAAAGAGGGATTGATCAAAGACGATCGCCGGACAGCCATCACCCTTTTTGAGTTTATGGGTAAAAGGATCTGTGTAAAAGAATATCGGTACAAGGACCCTCTGTTAAAATTTAAAGAACTTATTAGGGGGTCAAAGGCGCGGAAGGGATGGTTAAAGGGCAACGGGCTGGTAGTAAGAGGTGTAGCCGGGATTGCCCCTTTGGCTTTGTTGGAACATAGAAAGTGGCATCTTCCCCATGAGGCCTTTTTCATTGTGGATTCCCCCCCAGGCTATATTGAACTTGATCGATACATGATAAGGACCTCTCATCTAAAGAACAGAATAAAAAAGAGGGCCTTTATAGAGGCATTAGCGGACTTCATGGCTGAACTGTATAGGCTAAAGATCGCCCACAGAGACCTCAAAACCTGTAATATCCTGGTAAAGGAAGAGGATAATAAATGGGAATTTGGTCTTATCGATATGGACGACGTACAATTGGATAAAGCACTATCAAAAAAGAAATTAATTCGAGAATTAGTACAGATGAACACATCCACCCCACTTTTTATAGACATGAGGGAGAGGATGAGGTTTTTGATTAGGTACCTAAAACTGATCGGAAGGTATAGAGCGAAGGAGATCTTCTCTAAGGTAATCAACGGCAGCAAAGGGAGGGAGTTGGTCTATGTCTCCCCTAAGGGAGACGAAATCATGCATATAGATTGGGAGAAGGTATGTCGGAAGCAGTAACTAACTAAACAGCAGATGCGATACCTTTCTTATCCTTTCGATCCCTTTTATCTCATAGGGGGAGAGGGGGAGGAGGATAAGGTTAAGACGCCCACCATATTTTTCAGCCAGGAGTTTGATATAATGGGCTTGCATCTGTCTTCTCTCTCGATGGAAGGCGCAATCTGCCTCCTTGATAACATGGTTGATGATCAAGTAATTTACCGGCAAACCATGGATGTCGAAATCTTGGACAATACGTTCTGTCTGTTTGACCCCTAGGGCCTCAGGGATGGTGACCAAGATGTATTCCGTGTAGCGTCTATCCTTGATAAAGGCGGCGATCTCGCCAGAAAGGGTTTGCCATCCGGAGATGATCTCCAAAAGGGACCTTTTACCCCTTTTCAACTTTGCTGCCTCTTTTACCCGCTCGAGGTAGCTGTACAGATTTAGATAAAATTTGGTTGCCCCTTCTAAGTGCCGCAGAAAGATCTCTGGCAGATGAAGCAATCGCAGGGTATGCCCCGCAGGAGCAGTATCCCATACCACTATGTCATATTTCCCTCCCCTCACCAATTCCATAATGTAATAAAGCATATATTCCTCCTCTATCCCCGGTGCCCCTCCCACATAGTCTAAGACGAAATCGCAATCTAAGTCGGCAAAAGAGGAGACTACCTCGTAGATCTCAGGACCAAATCGCTCCTTCCACTTTTGAAGGACGATCTCAGAGGAGATCTCAAGGGCGACAAGATTGGGCGCATAAGGGATAGGGATCTCCTGGGCGCCAATGGGTACCTCAAAGATGTCCGAGAGCGATGGCGTAGGATCGCTGGAGAGAATCAGGGTCTTCTTTCCCGCTTCGGCCATATGCAGGGCGATGGCAGCTGCGCAGGTGGTCTTCCCCACTCCCCCTTTCCCCCCCAACATGACCAACTGTTTCTCACCCATTTTAATGTCAGAAAGAAACCTTTTCCCTCCACCCATTTAAGTTGATCCTAGATTACCCCTCCGATCAGGGTCTCCGTAGATTGTACCCCTTGAAGCCCTCTAATCTGATTGATGACCATTCTTGAAAGGTCAGGTATATTTTTGGCCTCCACCTGCACCACCACATCCCAACGACCAAAGACCAGATCGGTCTCTTGAACCCCTGGAAGAGTGTTGATCTGTGGTATGGTGTTGGCCTCCAGACCAGGGACCAAGCTGACCAAAATATAGGCCTTTATCACATTATCACCTCCTCATGTTAAACTAAAGACTACGCTCTCATAAATCTGGCCCTCCTCTTTGCCTTAAGCTCCTCTACCAAGCTATAAGGGAGTTCAATGTCTCCATAGCCCTCTCCCAACTCTACTCCCTCTTTGGTCTGGCCGTGAAAATCGCTACCACCTGAGATAAACAGCCCATGCTTTTCTGCCAGGTATCGGTAGAACTCCCTCTGTTGAACTGTGTGGTCTGGATAATACACTTCTATCCCCTCCAAGCCTTTTTCTTTGAGCTCCAATATCAATTCCTCCAATTCCCTCTTGTTGAGCTGGTTGAGGGTAAAAGGGTGAGCCAAAACTGGTACACCCCCAGCCTCAACAATAATTCTCATTGCCTCTTCGGGGGAGAATTTAAATTTCTCCACATAGGCCGGTCCTCCCTTGCGCAGAAAGTGATCGAAGGCCTCTTGGAAGCTGTTTACGTACCCCTTTTGAACCATGATTTGAGCAAAGTGGGGGCGACCTATTTGCCCGTGTCCGGCGACCCTCTTCAGCTCCGAAAGGCCTACCTCGATTCCCAGTTCCTGCAATTTTTTGAGCATCTTGAAGTTCCTCTCTGATCTGGCCTTTTGTACTACCATCAGCTTCTCCACCAGCTGTGAGCAATCTGGATCAATATAATATCCCAACAAGTGCATAGTGCCTTTTGGATAATCCACGCTCAACTCCAGCCCAGGGATCACCTCCAGCTTTTGCACTTTACCCTCCCTAATCCCTTCATCTAAACCCTCAATGGTATCATGATCGGTTATTGCTATAGCCCTCAACCCCTTCTCCTTGGCATATCTTACAACTTCAGCAGGGCTCATGGTTCCATCGGAAGCGGTGGTGTGGACATGAAGGTCAACTTCCCTCATAGATGTAGCCAAGACTTAAGGACTTCCCTTATTCCCACAGCAAAAGCGGGAAAGGGTATGGGGGTGAAGGTGGTAAAGAGGATGAAAAAGGTAAAAGCCCCGGTGAATTTTCTACGGCGATCCAAAGGGGTGCGATCGTCTACTGGGGGGGGATGCCTGAAGCCGATAAAAAATAAAAGGATCACCAACAGTAACCATCCCAGGTTGTAAATGATACAAATGGATGATATCCCCAAAAGTGTGAGGCGGAAGATGATCTTGCTGTGAGGTCCAAAAAGGGAGTAGATGATATGCCCTCCATCTAACTGTCCCGCTGGCAGGAGGTTCAAAGAGGTGATGAACAGCCCTACCCAACCAGCATAGGCGATTGGGTGCAGAACCACATCGGTGTCTGGGGGAAGTTTGCCCAGGACCATTCTCTGCAAGAGGGAAAAAAGGGGGGAGTTCCCCAAACTAATACTATCTGATGGAAGTTGTGATACGTCCACCACATCAGATAAAAGGAGCCCCAGTACTACTGCTGGAATGGCTAGCGTGAGCCCAAACAGAGGGCCCCAGGCCCCGATATCGAAGAGGGCCTTTCGGTGGGGGATAGTGCCTTTGGTCTTTATGATGGCTCCGAGGGTACCAAAAGGAGGAATGGGTAGAGGAATAAAATATGGAAGGGATGAAGGCACCTTATACCTACGGCTCGCTATATAATGCCCCATCTCATGCGCCAGGAGGATGGAGATGATGGAGAGGGAGTAAATGAGACCCCCGATGAGAAGGGTGGAAAAGATAGTCAGCAGAAAAAGGACGAGATTAAGTAAAAAGGGCCTCATCGTAAACTTTCTTATCTCTTCCTCTTATGGCGATTTCGAGCCAAAAGCTTCTTGTGCTTGTGTTTCCTCATTTTCTTCCGTCTCTTTTTTAATACACTTCCCATTATTTAATCTCCTTCAGAGGAAGTTGTCTCTTTTATCCATTCTAAATAGGCTAAATCTCCTCTGTCCAGCTTTATCGCACTGATCTCAGGTATCTCATAACTGTGAAGTTCTTTAACACGGCTCCTTATCCTCTCAAAAAGTTCTTCAGTACTCTTGATGATTATGAGGGTTTCTGCCTCATCCCATATCTCTCCCTTCCATCGGTAAACAGAGCGAATTCGGGGAATGATGTTTGCACAAGCGGCCAATCCTTCCTCTACCAAAACCCTGCCAATTTCTGCCCCCTCTTGCTCAGAGGCGGCGGTGACAAAGATGATTAAAAACTCCCCCATGGCTCCGTATATAAAAGGAGAATAAAAACTACAATAACAAAAGGATCTTGTCAAGTAAAACCATTTGACTAAACTGAAGCGAAGATGTATAATGTGAAAAAAATAACCAGCTAATAACTTGCAGGGGGAAGAGATGCGCTTAGAAAACTTGACCAAGTTTCAGGACAAGGTCTTGCAGTGTATGAAGTGCGGATTCTGCATGTATTTTTGCCCGGTGTACCAAGAGATTCACACAGAACCTATTGTGGCACGTGGTAGAAATGTCCTTGCCATGGAATTGTTGGAAGGTGCCCAATATGATTGGAAACACTTGGAAGAACGTTATAGTAAGTGTCTTACATGTAATAGATGTGCCCAGTTTTGCCCTGCCAAGGTGGAGGTTGCCACAATTACATTTGCAGCCAGGGCCGATATCGTAGAGAACAAAGGGCTTTCCTTTGCCAAAAAGGTGGTCTTTGAAAAGCTGTTGAAGAAGAGGAGTCTCTTTGGCAAGGTGGTGAGGCTTGCTTCTAAGCTCCAGTGGCTCCTTCCCAGGACTAAGGGCAAGATCCGTCACCTCC
>QMLM01000029.1 GCA_003646745.1 Deltaproteobacteria bacterium
GTCATGCGGCTGTCCCAGCTCAAGCGTGACATCGCTAGGGTCAAGACCGTCCTGCGCGAGAGAAGGGGTAAGGGTGAAAATGAAAAGGCGCGGTAGCAGAAAAAGGGAAATAGGAGTTGTGATCAGCGATAAAATGGACAAGACAGTGACCGTTAGGGTGGAACGTCTGGTCCAACACCCCATTTACAAAAAATATCTCAAACGTTACACCAAATATAAAGCCCACGATGCGGAGAATAAATGTAGCATCGGTGATAAGGTCTTAATTGTGGAGACACGCCCCCTGAGCAAGACAAAGAGATGGAGGGTAAAAGAGATCATCGAGAAGGCACCGGAGGTCTAAAGACAATCTATGATCCAGATGAGGAGCATTTTAAATGTTGCCGACAATTCAGGAGCGAGGAAGGTCGGCTGTATAAAGGTCTTGGGAAGCTCGAAGAGGAAATATGCTTCCTTGGGTGATGTTATTGTGGTCTCGGTAAAGGACGCCATTCCTAATTCTAAGATAAAGAAAGGCGATGTAGTGAGGGCCGTGGTGGTAAGGACAAAAAAAGGGGTAAGAAGGCTCGATGGCTCTTATATAAGGTTTGATGACAATTCTGCTGTATTGATCAATCAGCAAAATGAACCCATTGGTACACGAATCTTCGGCCCGGTGGCCAGGGAATTGCGGGCAAAGAAATTCATGAAGATTATCTCCCTGGCCCCGGAGGTCCTCTAAGGGGAAGTATGGGAAAGATATCTATAAAGAAAAATGACACCGTTATGGTGATCGCAGGCAAAGAGAGGGGCAAATCGGGGAAGGTGCTCAAGGTTCTTCCTAAGAAGAACGCAGTAATCATCGAGCGACTCAACTTCGTAAAGCGACACCTGCGACCTGGGGCTGGCCATGGACAGGGGGGCATCGTGGAAAAGGAGGCCCCTATCCATATCTCCAACGTCCAACTCCTTTGCGGCAAGTGTAACCTCCCCACCAGAATAGGGAAAAAGATACTGGAGGATGGCAGAAAAATCAGGATATGCAAGAAGTGCGGGGAAGCCATCGACGAATAAGATTCATACGGATAGAACGAGGTCGAAGATGAAAGAATTTTATCATAAAGAAGTAGTTCCAGCCTTGATGAAACGGTTCAACTACAAAAACGTCATGCAGGTACCCAAGTTGGAGAAGATCGTCATCAATATGGGGCTGGGAGAGGCCATTCAAAATATCAAAATCCTCGATTCCGCCGTCGAGGAGATAGCCGCCATCACAGGACAGAGGCCCGTTATCACAAAGGCCAAGAGATCTATCGCCCAATTCAAACTAAGGGCAGGTATGCCCATCGGCTGCATGGTGACCCTGAGGAAGGAGAGGATGTATGAGTTTCTCAACAGACTCATTAATGTCGCCCTTCCGAGGGTAAGGGATTTTCGTGGACTTTCCCCCCATTCCTTTGACGGAAGAGGCAATTATGCCTTGGGGATCAGGGAACAGATCATCTTTCCGGAGATAAATTATGATAAAATTGATAAAATCAAGGGCATGAACATAGTTATTGTGACCACCGCCAAGACGGATGAGGAGGGAAGGGAACTCCTCAAGCTCATGGGCATGCCTTTTAGGAGTTAAGGAGGTTTCCCTGTGGCGAGAAAGGCCCTAATCGTCAAGGCCCAGCGGCAAAAAAAGTTTAAGGTAAGAGAATACAACAGGTGCCCTATCTGTGGCAGGGCCCGAGCCTTTTACAGAAAGTTCAATATGTGCCGTATATGCTTGAGAAAATTTGCCCTGAGGGGAGATATTCCTGGCGTTATCAAATCAAGCTGGTAACTTTGGAGAACATATGAGCATGACAGATCCCATAGCACATATGCTGACCAAGATTCGTAATGCCATTATGGCAAAAAAGACGGAGGTGGAAGTTCCATCCTCCAAGTTAAAGGCAAGAATAGCTGAAATTCTTAAAGAAGAAGGTTATATTAAGGATTATGAGGTTATTGCTGATAACAAACAGGGTATCCTCAAGATATACCTCAAATACGATGCCAATAAAGAGTGTGTAATTACCAACCTGCAGCGGGTAAGCAAACCCAGTCGAAGGGTTTATGTAGCCAAAGACGAGATCCCATCGGTGTTGAGCGGGTTGGGGATAGCCATCCTGTCCACCTCCAGGGGCGTGATGACAGATCGTGCCGCCCGTAAGGCAGGAGTGGGAGGGGAGGTTATCTGCTATGTTTGGTAACCAAAGGGAGGGGTAGATGTCCAGGATAGGAAAGGTTCCCATTCCTATCCCTGAAGGGGTAGAGGTAAAGCTGCAGGGGCCTACTTTGGAGGTAAAAGGGCCTAAAGGTACCCTTACCCATACCATACCTGAAGGCATCATCCTCCAAATAGAGGATGGGATGATACAAGTTAGACGAAGCAGCGATACAAAAAGGATCCACTCCCTGCATGGTCTGACCAGGACACTGATCTCGAATATGGTGACAGGAGTGACACAGGGGTTTGAAAAAAGGCTGGAGATTGTGGGGATAGGATACAGGGCTAACCTTCAGGGAAGAACTTTGCAGCTGAGCTTGGGGTACTCGCATCCGGTAAACTATACCCTTCCCGAGGGCATAGAGGTAGTAGTGGAGGCTCAGACAAGGATCACAGTAAAGGGGATCGACAAACAAAAGGTAGGACAGGTAGCTGCTGAGATAAGGGGATTCAGGAAGCCTGAACCATACAAGGGGAAGGGGATCAGATATGTAGGAGAGGAAATCCGCAGAAAGGCGGGCAAGGCCAAAGGCTAAGGGAGAAAAGTGGCGGTCAAAAAGAGATTAATAGGAAGGTTGAGAAGGAAACTAAGGGTAAGAAAAAAGGTGAGGGGGAGTGAAGAACGTCCTCGTCTTACCGTATATCGCAGCCTTCGGCATATCTATGCCCAAGTGATCGTCGATGCTAATGGAAGGACCTTGGCAGCGGCCTCTACCCTTAGCAAAGAGTTGCGGGGAAAATTAAAAAGCACAAGCAACATAGAAGCGGCCCAAGCAGTAGGGGAACTAGTGGCGCGCAAGGCCCTGGAGAAAGGGATCAAAAAGGTGGTCTTTGACCGCAATGGATTCCTCTATCATGGCAGGGTAAAGGCATTGGCGGATGCTGCACGCCGCAGTGGTCTGAAGTTCTGAGCATAAGGGAGGAGATGTTGGAAAAGATCGACCCTAATGAACTTGAGTTAACAGATAGGGTGGTACATATCAGCAGGGTGGCCAAGGTGGTGAAGGGGGGGAGAAGATTTCGTTTTAGCGCCTTGGTGGTAGTGGGGGATGGCAAAGGGGTTGTGGGCAGTGGTTTGGGTAAGGCCCATGAAGTCCCCGAGGCCATTCGCAAGGGGATCGAATTGGCCAAGAAAAACCTAATGAGGGTACCTATTATCAATGGAACCATCCCCTATGCAGTTGTCGGAAGGTTTGGTGCCGGCAAGGTAATCTTGAGACCAGCCTCTGAGGGTACGGGTGTGATCGCCGGTGCAGCGGTGAGGGCAGTAGTGGAGCTGGCAGGGATACAAAACATCTTGACCAAGTCTCTGGGTTCCAACAACCCCCATAACTTGATCAAGGCCACCTTTGAAGGCCTAAAACAGCTCAAGACCCCTGAGCAGATCGCCAAGAAACGGGGCAAAGAGGTGAGTGAGATCCTCTGAGGTTGAGGTAAAAATGGCTAAAGGATACCTGAAGGTAAAATTAGTTCGCAGCAGCATAGGGCGTCCCCGAAAACATCGGGAGGTCTTGAGAGGAATGGGTTTGACCAAATTGAACAAGGTGGTGGTCTTAAAGGACACTCCCCAGACATGGGGGATGATCAAAAAGGTCTCGCACCTGGTGGAGGTAATCGAGTAAGATGTTGGGGCAACTAAGGCCGCCCCCTGGGGCGAGGAAAAAACCGAAACGCGTGGGAAGGGGGCCGGGTTCCGGTCATGGAAAGACGGCATGCCGGGGGACAAAAGGGCAGAAGGCACGCAGTGGTGCTGATGTACCCCTCGGCTTTGAGGGTGGACAAATGCCCCTGCAGCGACGTCTGCCCAAAAGGGGCTTCAGAAATATATTCAAAAAGAGATATGCCCTAGTTCATCTCAGGGATCTAAACCGTTTTCGAGAAGGTGAGGTGGTGGATATCGAGACCATGCGACAAGCAGGACTGGTCAAAAAGGTCTATGATGGGGTCAAAATCCTAGGAGATGGTGAACTGAAGGTCGCCCTAACGGTTAGGGCCCATAAGTTCACCGAGTCGGCTCGAGAGAAGATCGAGGCGGCCTCGGGAAAGGTCGAGGTGATCTAAAAGTGGGGGCCATCGCCAACATCCTCAAGATACCCGAGCTTAAAAGGCGCATCTTGGTAACCCTGCTGTTACTGGCGGTCTACCGGGTGGGATGTTACATCCCCACCCCGGGAATCGATCGGGAGGCCCTCGCTTCCTTCTTTCTCCAAACGGGGGGGACATTGCTCGGTTTCTTTGACATGTTTGCCGGAGGCGCCCTGAGGCGATTTTCCGTCTTTGCCCTCGGCATTATGCCCTATATCAGTGCCTCCATCATCCTGCAATTGCTAACGGTAGTGATCCCCTATCTCGATCGCCTGCAAAAAGAGGGGGAAATAGGAAGGAGAAAAATAATTCAGTACACTAGATATGGGACAGTCATCCTGAGTATGATCCAGGGATTTGGCATCGCGGTAGGGTTGGAAGGAATGAAGGGGACAGGAGGAGAGCTTGTGGTCCTGCATCCTGGCTGGTCTTTTCGTCTCATGACGGTGATCACCCTTACCGCTGGCACCGCTTTCTTGATGTGGCTGGGTGAGCAGATCACCGAAAGGGGAATAGGTAACGGTATCTCTTTGATCATCTTCGCGGGGATCATAGCAAGGATGCCTGCTGCGGTGGGCAATACATTCCGGCTGATGAGAACAGGAGAGCTAGGGGCCATCCTCATCTTGGGCATCCTCATCTTTATGGTCGCTGTGGTGGCCTTCATCGTTTATATGGAGACCGCCCATCGCAGGATACCCGTCCAGTACGCCAAAAGGATCATAGGCAGGAGGATGTACGGGGGACAAAGTACCCATCTCCCGTTGAAGATCAATACCTCTGGGGTTATCCCCCCTATTTTTGCCTCCTCTATAATCATGTTTCCGGCCACCATTGCCAACTTTGTAGGTCACCCCTGGATGCAGGCCATCGCCCAGAGCCTATCCCCTACAAAGTTGATCTATAATTTGCTCTATGTGGGTTTCATCATCTTCTTCTGCTACTTTTACACCGCTGTAGTCTTCAACCCGGTAGATGTGGCCGACAACATGAAAAAATATGGCGGATATATCCCCGGTATACGACCGGGGAAGACCACCGCCGATTATATAGACCGGGTCCTCACCAGGATCACCCTAGGTGGGGCCATATATGTATCTGGGGTATGCGTGTTACCCTCCATTCTGATAGCAAAATTCAATGTCCCCTTTTATTTTGGAGGAACGGCTCTGCTTATTGTAGTAGGTGTGGCCCTGGATACCATCCAGCAAATAGAATCCCATATGTTGACCAGACACTACGAAGGGTTGATAAGGGGAGGTAGGATAAAAGGACGTCGCAGATAAAAGGAGAAAGCAAGGGATGAATCTAATCCTTTTAGGTCCACCCGGCTCAGGAAAGGGCACGCAGGCTCAGATGATGACTGAAAGGTATCATATTCCTCAAATATCCACTGGTGATATCCTTAGGGCAGCGGTAAAGGAAGGAACTCCCCTCGGGAGGGAGGCAAAAAGATACATGGATCAGGGGGAATTGGTTCCGGACGAAGTGGTCGTGGGAATAGTCAAAGATAGACTTAATGCCTCAGACTGCAACAGTGGCTTTATATTAGATGGATTCCCCCGAACCCTCCCCCAGGCCGAGGCCCTGGACACTACCCTGAAGGCGATGGAGAGGGGGATCGACCATGTCGTAAGCATTGAGGTAGACAAGGATGAGCTGATAAGACGTCTGACGGGCAGGAGGACTTGTCGCAGATGTGGGGCAATGTACCATATCATCTTTGATCCTCCCAAAAGGGATGGGATATGTGATAGGTGTGGAGGGGAACTCTACCAAAGGGATGATGATAAGGAGGAAACCATCAGGGCCAGATTACAGGTGTATGAGAGACAAACTGCTCCTTTGATCGAATACTATAGGAAAAGGGGGATCTTGCGCTCCATAGATGGGGTGGGGGAGATAGAAGAGATCTTCCAAAAAATAATAAAGGCCATTGAGGGATAAATGAGGGGGTCTTGATGCCAAAGGGAGAAGCCATAGCAGTAGAAGGCACGGTCACAGAGACCCTTCCCAACGCTATGTTTAGGGTGGAGTTGGAGAACGGCCATAAAGTATTGGCCCACATCTCTGGGAAGATGAGGATGCACTACATAAAGATCCTACCGGGGGACAGGGTCACAGTGGAATTGTCTCCATACGACCTTAGTAGGGGCAGGATAATATATCGCGGCAAATAGATCTTTGGGAAGGGGCCAAAGGAGGTTGAGATGAAGGTAAGATCCTCAGTAAGGAAGATCTGCGATAAGTGTAAGATCATTAAGAGAAAAGGGGTAATAAGGGTCATCTGTGTAAACCCCAGACATAAACAGAGACAAGGTTAGGAGGGGAAATTGCCCAGAATAGCAGGTGTTGATTTGCCAAAAGATAAGAGGGTGGAGATTGCCCTTACCTATATTTACGGCATTGGTCGTTCTACCTCCCAAAAGATCTTGAACGAGGCTGGCATCAACTGGGACAAGAGGGCGGGGGAGTTGACTGAGTCGGAGGTGGTCAAGATAAGGGAGATCATCGACCGAAATTATAAGGTGGAGGGAGAGCTAAGAAGGGAAGTGGCCATGAATATCAAGAGGCTCATGGACCTAGGTTCATATCGAGGCCTGCGACACCGCCGTTCCCTTCCGGTGAGAGGGCAAAGGACCCATACCAATGCCAGGACGAGAAAAGGGCCTCGAAGGGGAATAATCGGGAAAAAGAAAAAATAGGGGAAATACATGGCTAAAAAAGGACAAAAAAGCGCCAAAAAAAGGTCGAAGATGAACATACCTTCAGGAATTGCCCATATACAGGCTACTTTTAATAATACCATTGTGACCATCACCGATGAACATGGCAACACCATTGCCTGGGCCAGCGCAGGCACCCAAGGGTTTAAGGGATCGCGTAAGGGCACACCCTTTGCCGCCCAATTGGCTGCCGAGGCTGCAGCGAAAAAGGCCATGGAGTACGGGATGAAGACAGTGGACGTCTATGTGAAGGGACCTGGGGCAGGAAGGGAGGCGGCGTTGCGGGCCTTGCAGGCTGCCGGTTTTAAGGTCCATATGATCAGGGACGTAACCCCAATACCCCATAATGGCTGCAGGCCTCCAAAGAGGAGGAGGGTATAAATTGGCTAGGTATAGAGAGTCGGTTTGTCGCTTGTGCCGTCGAGAAGGAATGAAGCTCTTTTTAAAGGGAGAAAGGTGCTACTCGGACAAGTGTGCCTTTGAGCGTCGGGGTTATCCACCGGGGCAACATGGACAAGGACGGATCAAATTCTCCGATTATGGCATTCAGTTGAGGGAGAAACAAAAGGTCAAGAGGATATACGGAGTCTCGGAGAGGCAATTTCGCAACTATTTTGAGTGGGCCGATAGGCAAAGGGGGATAACGGGAACAAACCTGTTGGTACTGCTGGAGCGAAGGTTAGACAACACTGTTTACAGGTTGGGTTTTACCACTTCCCGCCAAGAGGCGCGCCAGTTGGTGAGTCACGGCCACTTTTTGGTCAATGGGCGTAAAGTGAACATCCCCTCTTACCTTGTAAAACCTGGCGATGTCATCGAGGTTAAGGAAAAGAGTAAGGGGATGGACAGGATAAAAGAGGCCTTAGAGGGGGTAGCCAGGAGGGGAATACCCTCATGGTTAGAGTTGGAAAAGGATAAGTTCAGGGGAATTGTCAGAGGGTGGCCCAATCGAGAGGAATTGACCACCCCACCTATCCAAGAACAGCTTATCGTAGAGCTATACTCCAAATAGCTCAGGAGGGAATTTAAGGGCTATGGAGATAAAAGAAAGGAACTGGAAGGCCTTGATCAAGCCAAAAAGGCTTGAAGTCGAAGAGGAAACTTTAAGTGATTTTTACGGCAAATTTTATGCCGAACCTCTGGAAAGGGGGTTTGGTATAACTCTGGGAAACTCCTTAAGGAGGATACTGCTGTCCTCCATTCAGGGGGCGGCCATTACAGCGGTAAAGATAGATGGAAGCCTGCATGAGTTCTCCATATTGCCTGGTGTAAAAGAAGATGTAACGGAGATCATCCTTAATCTGAAGGAGGTGGTATTCAAGCTTCACAGCCTCACTCCCAAAACGGTCAGAATAGACGCGGAGGGGGAAGGGGAGGTTACTGCAGGAGACATCATCACCGACGCCGATGTAGAGGTGGTCAATCCAGAACACCACATAGCTACTTTGGATAAGGGGGCCAAGTTGAAGATGGAGATGACGGTTAAGATGGGAAAAGGGTATGTCCCTGCCGAAAGAAACAAGGAGGAGGACATGCCCATTGGGACCATCCCCATAGATGCCATCTTTACCCCTGTAAAGAAGGTGAACTACACGGTTACCAATGCGCGTGTGGGGCAGATAACCGACTACGACAAACTTACCCTAGAGGTCTGGACCAACGGCAGTGTGAAACCCGATGATGCCGTTGCCCTAGCAGCTAAGATCCTCAAGGACCAATTGAATATATTTATCAATTTCGAAGAACCCCCTGAAGATCAATATAGCGAGATCGACGAAGAGAAGATAAAAAGGGAGCAGGAAGAACTGCGAGAGAGACTCTCCAAAAGCGTGGATGAACTCGAGCTGTCGGTCAGATCAGCCAATTGTCTGAAAAACGCCAACATTCGCTACATTGGGGAGTTAGTCCAGAAGTCAGAACAAGAGATTCTTCAAACCAAAAACTTTGGCAGAAAATCCCTCAATGAGATAAAAGAGGTCTTGGCGGAGATGGGTCTTCATCTGGGCATGAAGACCGAGGAGTTCACCCCCCCTGAGGAGCCAAAAGAGCGAGAGGAATAAGGAGCAGAGATGCGACACCGGAAGGCAGGTAGAAAACTCAACCGTACCACAAGCCATCGCCTGATGATGCTGCGCAATATGGTCACCTCCCTCTTTGAACATGAGAGGATAGAGACAACCGAGGCCAAGGCTAAGGAGTTGCGCAGTCTAGCCGAGCGGCTTGTTACCCTTGGAAAAAGAGGAGACCTGCATGCACGTCGTCAGGCACTGAAGGTGATCAACAGCAAAAAGGTGGTCCAAAAGCTCTTTAATGAAATCGCCCCCCGCTTTGCGAAAAAAAATGGGGGATATACCCATATCCTCAAGACCAGAACTCGCCCGGGTGATGGATCGGCTCTCGCCATCGTCGAGCTTATTCCCGCAGAAGGAGAAGAAAAAAGGGTGGGCGAAAAACCCACCAAAAAGAAAAAAGGGGCTAAAGGGGGGTCATAATTTATACCCGAAATCACGCAACAGCTTTTTCCTCCACTTTATCCCATCCTCATCCTCTGCTCCTTTGGGAGGTACTCCATCGATAATCCCTAAGATCCCCCTGCCTTGATCTGTCTGGGCGATGATCACTTCTACAGGGTTGGCAGTTGCACAATAAATAGTGCAAACCTCTTGGCACATCTTGATAGCGTTCAAGACATTTATCGGAAAGGCACCCTTTACCACAATGATAAAGACATGACCGGCCGCTACCTCTGAGGCGTTTCTCTGGGCAACCTTGACCAACTCTGGATCGTTCCCCTCTGACCTGATGAGACAATGCCCTGAGGCCTCACAGAAGGAAATGCCGAATTTCGCTTCGGGTACCCCTGTAACCATCACTTCATATAGGTCTTCTACTGTCTTGATAAAATGGCTTTGTCCCAGAATGATATTGGCACCCTCAGGGATCTCTAACCTAACCGTCTTAATTTCCATAAATCCTCCCTCCTCTAAATATTTTAGAAAAGTGGAATGCCTTTAGCCGCATTGCATCCGAGTCCTTTGAGAAACCTCCCCCTCAGCTTCTCTTTCAATTCCTCCTTCTCCTGTGAGGGAACCAACCCTACCCTCCCCCCTGCGGTGACGTCATGTCCTCCCGCACTGCCGCCCTCTATCCCCTTGATTAAACCCCTAGCCAATTTATCGGCGCTGCTTTTCTGATAGCTCGTTGTTCGCAGCGAAAAAAAGATTTCATGATTCCTATCACCAAAGGCGAGTACCCATCTAGCGCCCTCCACGCGGATCAAAAAATCGGCCACTACAGCCACCATATCTGGATCAATAACATCTCCCAGTTCACTTATCAAGATCCCCTTTGAGGGATACCATGTCGTCCTCCCTAAGGCCTTCTGGAGGATGCGAAAATATTCCCTGGGAAGTCGTGGATATTCGATCTGTGAGAGGGTTTTCACTAAGACCTTGGGATAGAGCTCCGTAGAGAGCTTCACATCCACTTCATAGGCGTTTCTGCCTAGATCCCTCGTATCAGATTTGATCCCATAATAAAGAGCCGTGGCCAATCTCCTGCTAATATCAATACCTTCCTCTAACAAATATTCCGTGACAATGGTGGAAGTACTCCCATATTCAGGCCTGATATCCACAAAGGGGACTTTTTTTAAAAGGGAGGCCTTTCTCGCCGGATGATGATCGATGACAATACTGGGCAATAGGGATGGGGCTAGAGGGGTATTCCCTGATGAAGGTTGAGCATCTACTAAGGATATTATCTTAAAATTAAAGGGGTTTATCGTCTGAATGGATTTTATAGGTATCCTTAACCTGTTGATCATGGCCTTGTTCTCCGCACGCCCAATGATTCCACCATAGACAAGAACAGTGTTTATCCCCCAGGTGGCAAAAAGATGTCGCATGGCATAGGCGCTTGCAATGGAGTCGGGGTCAGGGTTTGTGTGAGTAACGATAAGCACCTTACGCTTATTCTTAACCAATTGATATAATTCCTTGAGTTTTTCCCCTGTATTCATACACCCCCCTCAGGACAAATCTGCATAGACATAGGCTCCATCAAGCCCTGGACGCCTCATGTCCCTGAGATAGCCAAAGCTCGTAGATCTTCCTCAACATCTCTTCCTTCTTCTTTAACATCTCGGCCTTCGAATCGGCGTAAACTGTACCAGCAGCTGCCCCCTTATGGCCGTCTCCGATATTCAACTCTCTCATGATTTCTCCGAGATCCTTCTTGTGATCCCTATTGTTTAGATTAATGCTGAGGGACATGGTGAGCCCTAGATTAGTGGTCTTGACCCCCCTGTCATAGAGGTTGTGGATCTCCAGAACGGCCAAGGCCTGAGGATATAATAGGTAGGCGAGATTTTTGACGATCTTGGGACGGCGGTTATGCCGGGTAAGATCAATGATGATTATCTCTCCTCTTTGATCATAGGGAAGAAAAGAAGAATCTTCCTGAATAAGTTTGAGCATCTTCTCCTCTTCTCCCCTGTAACGTTCAATCCTTTCCCGTACTTTGGTAAGGGAGACTACCTCTTCCAGTGGAAGGTCACGCACCCACCTGACCAATTCCCTCATGTAGCGGTGTTTTTCGCGCAAGGTAGGGCTGCTCGCCTTGAGGGAATAGTCCACCAACTTCCCAGGGGTCTCCCTGCGCCACTCTTCTATACTCCGATAGTTAAAGCTATCGATGATATCCGCCTCTTGTACTGTCTGCTCAAAATAGGGGGGTAGATAAATTCCTCTCTTAGAAAAGTATTCATACACCACCCTGCTGCAACTGTCCCTGAGGGCAAAACTACCCTTAATTTCCTCTAGGGAGATATTCCTATAGGTCAAGTCCTGGAGATTACCCTCGTGGTGATCGAACCAGAGGCCACAGAGCAGAGGATATGGGAGGTCGCACACTATGTCCTTCTCAGAAATGGAGATCTCTGCTTTGATGATGTTACTGGGGCCAGCAAATTGAACGTCCTTGATCTGAAAGACATAAGAGCAGATGGCGGCGCTTACCACTCCATCCATGTCGTTATGAGTGATTATCCTCTCGTACATCTCCCTCACACAAAGGCTTCTTCTTGGCGGGGATTCTATACATCTTTTCCAAGATCGGATGCCGGCGAAACCCTATGGCCTCCCTATGGATGATGAGATAATGGAGATAAGTTATTGCCTTCTCCCGCA
>QMLM01000030.1 GCA_003646745.1 Deltaproteobacteria bacterium
ATTCTATGAGATGATGACCTCGCTGGAGTTTCTGCCCAATTCCCCTACCCTGATGAATGCCGGCAGGGAGTTGGGCCAGCTGGCTGCTTGCTTCGTGCTTCCGGTGGAAGACTCCCTAGAGTCTATCTTCGAGGCGGTCAAAAATACCGCCCTGATCCACCAAAGTGGAGGAGGAACCGGATTTTCCTTCAGCCACCTGCGCCCCAAAAACGACATCGTCTCCACCACCAGCGGCGTTGCAAGTGGTCCTGTTTCCTTTATGCGGGTCTTTAACATGGCAACAGAGGTCATCAAACAAGGAGGAACACGGCGTGGAGCCAATATGGGGATCTTGAGGGTAGATCACCCTGATATTGTAGAATTTATCACCGCCAAAAAGGACCCTCAAGAACTCACCAGTTTCAACCTCTCGGTGGCAATCACCAAGGAATTCATGGAGGCCTTAGGGGATAACAGAGGGTTCGATTTGATCAATCCACGCACGGGCCATCGTGTCAAGACGGTCAAGGCCCAGGAGATCTTCGACCTTATAGTGGAGTGTGCTTGGGAAAGCGGGGAGCCAGGGGTGATATTTCTCGATCATATCAACAGAGACAACCCCACCCCCCAACTGGGGCAGATTGAGAGCACAAACCCTTGTGGTGAACAGCCCCTTTTGCCCTATGAAGCTTGCAATCTAGGCTCCATAAATCTGGTAAAGATGATCAAAAAAGGGGCAGGGGGGCAAAAGATAGATTGGGCCAAACTCAGGCGCACAGTACAGCTTGCAGTCCGCTTCCTCGATAACGTCATCGAGGTAAACCGCTATCCGCTGCCGCAGGTCGAGAGGGTCAGCCGGGGCAACCGCAAGATAGGACTGGGGGTAATGGGCTTCGCCCACTTCCTCATTTTACTGGGGATATCATACGATTCTGACGAGGGAGTTCGTCTGGGTGAGGAGGTGATGAGATTCATCCAGGAGGTGGGGCATGAGGCCTCCAAGGAATTGGCCAACATTCGTGGTCCTTTCCCGAATTTCCCCGCAAGCCGCTACGATCGGGAAGGGAGGCCTCCCTTAAGGAATGCCACCGTAACCACTATAGCCCCCACTGGGACCCTCAGCATCATCGCCGGTTGCTCTTCAGGAATAGAACCGCTCTTTGCCCTCAGCTACACCAGGAGGGCCTTGGGGGACGTGGAACTCTTTGAGATTGATCCGGTCTTTTTGCGTTTGAGTAAAAAAATGGGGTTTTGGCGTCCTGAACTGGAGGATACTTTGCAACAAACGGGCCTTTTGCAGGCTGAAGAAAAAGTCCCTCAACAAGTGCGGCGGCTATTTGTCACTGCCTTTGATATTCCTCCCTCCCGGCACATACAGATGCAGGCAGCCTTTCAACGGCATACCGATAATGCCGTCTCCAAGACCATAAACTTCCCCTCCCATGCAACTAAGGCCGATGTGAAAGAGACCTTCCTCTTGGCTTATCAAATGAGTTGTAAGGGGGTCACCATCTACAGAAGTGGAACAAGGGCAGGACAGGTTCTCACCTGTGGCCTGAACCAGCTTTGTTAGCCAAAAAGATGAGGATAAGAGGTCTCCTTTTCTTGCCCCGTTCCAACTTCTCTTTGATAAACCACTCCTTTATATGAGTCTCTAAGATCATCTGTAAATTAGGATTCCTGATTTTCATTGGCGATCCCTTTCCCCTTCGTTCCTTTTATGGAAACCTAATGCTATTACAGGCAAACACCTATGTCAATCTCCTTCACCTCTCACATTCATTTATGAGTTCCTGTAACTGTCTTTTTTTGTCCCTGTCTTGATAATATTCCCAAGCCTTGCGAAAGTGAAATAGGGCGACATCCTTTTTGCCCTTTTTCTTGAAATAGAGGCCGAAGTTCTCATGGGCCGGGCCAGCAGATCCTCTCAAGTTGTATACCACACCTAGATTGTAATAGATCTCCACCTTCTGAGGGTCTAACTCCAGCACCCTGCGATAAAGGGAAAGGGATCGATCCCATTCTCCCTCCTCTTGATACCCTTGAGCTAGGTAATATAGGACTGCAGTATCATTGGGGAAGAATTTTAGGGCCTTTTGTAAGACCTGCAGCCCCCTGGCGATCTGTCTCGTTCGAAAATAGGCGATGCCTAAATCCCGAATGATGTATCCATCGGCAGGAGAGGCCTTTAGGGCAGCGGACAAAATAGGAATTGCCTTCTTTGCCCTTCCCGCTATGATATAGGATATCCCCAGGCCATAGAGGGCATCTGTATCACCTGGCCTTTCCCGCAGCAGGGAGGAGAAATAGTCAATACCCGCCACCGCCCCCCTCTCTTCTATAAAGAGCCTCATCTGTATCTTTTTCAGATCTCCGGCAGGAGGAGGATGGCTTGAGGGGGACTCAGATGCAGATAAAAAGATATCCGAAAGGTAGGTGATCCGAAAATCTACCCCAGGATGGGTAGAGAGGTATGTAGGGACATTTGGCGAGGTGAACCTCTGCCAACGATATATCCTTTTTAGAAAGGTTACCATGGCCCTAGGATCATAGCCGGCACCCATCATATACATGGTCCCTTTTTGATCCGCCTCCACTTCGTTCTCCCTGGTATACTTGAGCATAAGGGATTGGGCCATGGCCATGGCACTGGCGGTCAGGGCACCGGTCCCCTTGGCGTCTTTAGAGAGGAAGGCCCCGGCAATGATGGCTGCCAAGGTAGCAAGGGAGATGCGTTTAGCCCTCTCCATCGCCTTAGCGATATGTCTTAGTACAGAGTGAGCAATCTCATGCCCGATAACCCCGGCCAATTCATCCTCTTCTGCCACCAGCCTAATTAAACCACTGGTGATGAATATGTGACCACCAGGGATGGCGAAGGCATTGGGTTCTTTTTCTTTAACCACGTAAAAGCGATAAGGGAACCGACGGTCCCGGGCTTCCTTCAGGAGGCGTCTGCCTATTTCGATCACATACCCCTTGATAAGGGGGTCATCAATGATCTCCAGCTTCTGTTGAAGCTCCTTCGCCAGCTTATCCCCCAGTTCCCTCTCTTCCTCCACGCTCATATAGGCCATCGATGGGGCAGCAGGCAGGCAGGTGATAACAAATAGACAAAAGGCCAATATTAAACCGATACACCTAAAAACCGGTCGGTAGCTCATGGGGTTTACTCCTCGTCTAGCCTGAAGAGCTTCTTCACCACATCTACATATAAATCCCCTTCAGAGTCCTGACTCGTCTCTTTCAGAAGGGTGACGGGACCATGAAGGATCTTTTTGACTATAGCGGCGGTGAGGGCATCTAGGGCCTTCCTCTCCTTTTCCGAGAGCCGGGGAAGGGAAGAAAGGGTCCTCTCTAGCTCTTTTTTCCTTATCTCCTCAAGCTTCTCCCTTAAAGAAACGATAGTTGGGACCACGTCTAGGGACTGATACCAACGGCAGAACTTCGTTACCTCGGTGGCCACAATCTCCTCGGCTCTTTGGGCCTCCTGTTGGCGATCCTTGATGTTCGCCTCCGCCACCTCCTGTAGATCATCGATGTCATATAAGTAGACATTGTCGATGGAGTTCACCTGAGGATCGATGTCCCTGGGCACGGCAATATCGATGAAGAAAAGGGGCCTATTCCTCCTCTCCTTTATGATCTTGGAGATATCCTCCTTGCGCAAGATGTAGTCAGGCGATCCGGTAGAGCTAATAACAATGTCCACACGTAAAAGAGAATTGGTGAACTCCGTGAAGGGAATCGCCTCTCCATGAAATCTCTCTGCCAATTCCATGGCCCTCTCCCAGGTTCGGTTGGTCACGAGGACCCTATTTGTACCTCCGCGACGCAGGTGTTGGGCAGCCAATTCGCACATCTCCCCCGCCCCAATAATCAGGACATCTCTGCCTTCAAGATGGCCGAAGATCTTCTTGGCCAACTCAACGGCGACAAAACTTACCGAGACGGCTCGGTTTCCGATGCGGGTCTCTGTTCTCACCCTCTTGGCCACGGAGAAGGTCCTATGAAGTAACCTGTTCAATAGGGTGCCGGTCGCCCTAGTAGCATGGGCCACTCTATAGGCGCTCTTTAACTGACCTAATATCTGAGGCTCCCCTACCACCATGGAATCGAGGCTAGAGGCCACCCGGAATATGTGTCTGACCACCTCCTCTCCCTGAAAGATATAAAGTGTGTCTTCGAACTCCGACAGAGGGAGATGGTGTTGATGGGCCAGGAAACTTTTTATCTCATCGACGCCCCTTTCCGAATCCCTGGTCGCCGCATAGACCTCCACCCGGTTGCAAGTGGATAGAATAAGCCCCTCAACAACACTGGGGAGATCCTGCAGCGCCTTCAGGTATCGATCAAGGTCCCCTTCATGAAAGGAGACTTTCTCACGGATCTCAAGGGGAGCCGTGCGATGGTTAAGCCCAACCAGAATTACCTCTCTCATGGATTACCTAAACCACTCCGCATAGGAATGAAGTCCTTTCAGCAGAAGGTTCACCCCCAGAAAGGTGAACAATACTGCCCCGAACCCCACGATAGACATAATGGCCGCCTTTTTCCCCCTCCACCCCACTGCCAACCGTTGGTGCAGGAGGGCGGCGTATAGCAACCAAGTGATCAGGGACCAGGTCTCTTTGGGATCCCAACTCCAGTACGACCCCCAGGCGTACTGAGCCCACACCGCTCCGGTGACGATCCCAACAGTAAGCAGTGGAAACCCTATGGTCAAAGAGCGATAGTTAATCTCGTCGAGGATCCCTAACGAGGGGAGGCGCTGGGAGAGATTTCCCACTCGTTTAGATTTGACGAGTCTCTCTTGGATGAGATAGACCACCCCCGCACAGAAGGCAAGGGCGAAAATGGCATTTCCCGCAAAGGCAAAGGTGGCATGGATGGGGAGCCAGTAGCTCTGCAGGGAGGGCGGCAAAGGGATAACATCCTTCGGCAAGGCGGCCGCCCAGATGACTAACAGCGTGGCCAAGGAGGAAGCGAAGGTCCCCACCACGTCTACCCTGTAACGATGGTGCAACAACAAAAAGGCACCGACGATGGCCCAGGCGAAAAAAGAAAGGGATTCGTGGAGGTTAACCACAGGAGGATGACCTGCCTCAATATACCTAAATGTCAGGACAAGACAATGGGAGATAAATCCAAAACCCAAAAGAAACTTGCCGACCCACGCCGCCCTCTTGTAGGAAAACAAGATGTAAATGAGGTAGGCAACGGTACCGCCAAGATAAAAGGCAAGGGTAATTTTAAAGAAAAAGACATTCATCGCCTTTCCCTTATTTGTCCTATCATAGCAAGAATTGTTTAAAAAGGCTACCAGTTCCTAGTAAGTCGGTGAAAACTCCAGTTCATAGGAAGGTAAAAAAGGGGGTGGATGCGTGGGGATTTGACGATCCTTTGGAAGATAGACCTCAGGGAAAAAACCTCCTTCCATATCCACCTCATCCCTTTTTCCAGCTCCTCCACGCTCATCAGCAGCGGCTGATAGACGGCATTCAGAGAGTCGTATTTCTCCCAATCCCTAGTCAGTATCCTTCCCTCAGCCTCCAACCGCGCAAAAGACTCCGTGCCTGGATAAGGAGTCATGATAAAGGCCAGTGCCCAATCAAGCCGGTTCTCCAAAATAAAATCGGCGGTCCTCTGAAATACACTTGGGTCATCATCATCCAGGCCTACGATGAAGGTCCCCATAATTCCTATCCCATATCCATGGATTTTTTTGACCGCTTCCCTATATTTATGGGGTTTGTTAAATCCCTTTTTCATGGCCTTCAGGTTTTTAGGTGAAAGGGATTCAAACCCAATGTTAACAGCAATGCAGCCGCTGGCAGCAAAAAGCCTAAGCAGCTCATCGTCGTCAGCGATAGAGACAGGGGCATGTCCCCACCATAAAAGATCGTAGTCCCTCAAAAGGGAAAGCAACTCAATGGCAAATCTCTTGTTTGATACAACATTGTTATCGATAATATACAGAAGCCTTCTCTTCAAAAAGTATGGTAAGTCTTTGCTCAACAGAGACAGAAACCTCTTTGCCCACGGGCTCATAACCGGCCCCAATCCAAAGATGTCTTCTAGCTCTTTGGCGATCTCCTTTAGGGGGCGGTTTCTATAGCGGTTGCCGAAAAATCGGGAAACCTGGCAAAAGTCACACCGATGGGGGCATCCGCGGGTCGTCTCCAAGAGTTTCAGGGGAAAATAAAAACGAGGGTTCAACAGCTCCCTTCTGGGCAGTGGAATCTCCTCTCCCTTTATCCATCCATTGGCTCGATATATCCTCTTTAATTGACCAAGGCGGAAGTCCTCCAAAAGTTGGGGCCATGTGGCCTCTGCCTCCCCTATTACCACTGCATCTACGTGCTCCAAGGCCTCATGTGGAAGCACACTGGCATGAACACCTCCCATCACCACAGGCACTCCCCTCTTGCGGAACTCCTCTGCGATCCGGTAAGCCCTAGGGGCCACCGGGGTCTGTGCTGTTATCCCCACCAAGTCCACTTTCTCATCGTAGTTTATGGGCTCATAGGCCTCATCCACAATCTTCACCTCCACCTCCGGTGGGGTTACAGCGGCCACATAAGGTAGATTTAAAAATCCGAGGCGAAAAAGGAATGCCTCATCCTTTCTTCTCTCCCGTTCCGGGCAGATGAGGAGGACCTTCATAGACTATCCGAACCTCTGAAAATCTTACCGTAAAGAATATCATGGTGCAACAAAAGGTCACGTTTCACCCCCTGCGAGTTTTCACCCCACTTGCAGGGGGTGAAACTTCTTAAGCTCCGATTAAAGGAAACCCCCTTGGGGTGGGCAGAAAGACAAAAAGAAAACCCGACGAGAATCGGGCACAACTTGCGAGGGCGATCAAGAAAGGTGTACAGTGCTCGGAGGCAAGAACTGAATGCCGACCCGATAAAGTCCAGACTCAGAAGGTTTGACATTCTTCACTTGGCCCTTTAAGATAATGATCGTTTCACCAATGGCTAGTTCAAGTTCGATGACGGCTCCAACAGGAAGCTGATCCACCACCTCGACCGTTGCCCCCGCCAAGTTCAGCTCCAAGGTCCTACCCAGGCCATAGACAACCGAACTTGTCTTTTCTGGATCTACGTACACCAAATTCATTGATAGGACCCGAATAGCAGCTCTCCTTTCCGACCCTTCCTCCATAATGAGGCTCCTTTTTCTCTCAAGGTGGCCGAAGATTTTCAGCCGTCGCCGGTTATGGAGATATTTTCAAATCAAAAAATAGTTTACTCCTTTAACCTCCTGAAAGCAATGTCTTTTTCGGTTGCGTAGGGCCCTAGAGTGAATCACCTCTAGTGGGCTGATACGATTTCTCCTGCCTCTTCTTCCTCGATCATGAAACCCGATGTTGTAACGTAGATTCGAAAGATCTTGGTTGAGGAGGGAAAGGTAAAAACCGTATTGCCATAAACAGCATGTATAAAGGGCAGACGGGCTCCATATTCGTACAGCCAGCGCCAACGTGGGTCCTCCTCGTTGGCAACCAAACTGTAAGCGGTGGCAGGTCTTTTAACCTCGTCTTCTGCCCTTAGGTAGCGTCCACGTACACGCGTGAGCTTGTACATCGTGTGAAGGCCGAGGAAGTTGAGCCAGTCATCCCACTTTAAAATGTGCCCTTCGATGGCCCATTGTTGCCCCCGCAGGCGATATCGCCGAGAGTGGCCAACCCTCGGCGATTCAAATGTCACCAGTTCAAGAATCATCTCGTCTTTCACCCCGGCCACCGGCGCACAATACACTATGGCGGCCAATTCACGGTGCGTAAAGGCTGTGTAGGATTGAATAAAGACAAACAGGAACAACATGGCAGCAGAGATGGCGATCGCCAGCAATATTAAAAGCAGGCGCAACGTACTGGCGACGATGCTAATTCGTCCTTCGGGCCTGTGCCGCGAGCGACGAATGAGGCGATAAACCCGTCTATAGACGAACCCTATCAGCAGCACTAGGCTAACGAGAAGAAGCCCTAATGAAATATAGATGAAGATAGAACCTGAAAACGGGGAACTAAACAATGGGTTTCTGCCCTCTAAATTTGCCGTTAAATATCCTCACACGGTAGGCAATAATGCGACATCTAAAATCAGCTTCGCAGGCGTTCTCCATGATTACCGTGAAAATTTTTATTAAAGTATACCAGTATTAAATAGTACTTACAATTATAAGAATGATGAAACCCTGATGTTCTGTAAATTCATTGACTCTATTATTGAGCTTTGGTAGCTTTATTATGAAATGATACCCATTAGAGACATCAACCGTTCTGAAACCTATCCTATAGTCAACAACCTCATTATCGCAGCAAACATAATGGTCTTCATCGTTGAGTTATCTCAAGGACGAGGTCTTAAGGAATTCATCTATATTTATGGGCTTGTCCCCGCCAGGTATACTGTTCCACAAATTTCGGCATACTTCACCACCGGCCAGCAGATACTCCCTTTTATCACATCTATGTTTTTGCATGGCGGTTTCCTCCACCTATTGGGCAACATGTGGTTCCTCTATATCTTTGGGGATAACGTGGAAGATCGGCTTGGACACTTCCGGTATCTCCTACTTTATCTAATGTGCGGATTGGCCTCGGGGATCTCACATCTCCTTGTCAACTTGCATTCCAACATCCCAACTATCGGCGCCAGCGGCGCCATTGCCGGCGTAATGGGGGCCTACCTAGTACTGTTTCCCAGGGCGAAGGTGCTGGCCCTTGTACCCATCTTCTTCTTCCTCCATTTTGCTGAAGTTCCTGCCTTCCTCTTTCTCGGCATCTGGTTCTTGTTTCAGTTTCTGAGCGCTGCCGGGGCCTCAGCGCATGCAGGAGGCATTGCCTGGTGGGCCCATGTCGGGGGGTTCATATTTGGCATCATCTTCTTGAAGCTATTTGAGATGCTACCAAAAACTGTAGGAGGTAGAAAGTTCGTAGTCAAAAAACGGGCAACGCCACGTCTTCAGGTAATACGCCCCACAGGTTTTGGAGATGACCCAAATCTTTACGGGACAATCTCTATCAGCGAGCGTGAAGCACTTTTCGGGGCACGTAAACTGGTCAATATTGCCCATGGCTTTAAAAAAAGTACCTTTTTCGTGACCATACCTCCTGGGATTTCAGAAGGAACCACACTTCGACTGAAAGGGATGGGGCGGCAAACGGCCGAAGGTGTGCGGGGTGACCTCTATCTAAAGGTGCAGATAAGGGGCTAGGGTTTTTAGCTAGGGGAAAAACCCACCGGGGGCTTCTCCCCTATATACAAGTTGGTAATACCCCAGGTCAGTTGCCGGGAGTGAATCTGCAAAAATCCCGCCCTCTTCATCATCTCCATTAGCTCTTCTTGTTCCAAAAAGGCCATGATGGAGTCATGCAGGTAGCGGTAGACTTCCTTTTGGCGGGAGATGAGTCCTCCAGCCCAGGGGATGAACCGTGATAGATACCATCGATACAGATCCTTGAATATGACAAGAGTGGGTTTGCCAAACTCAAGAATCACCAATCTTCCTTCCCCTTTGAGGACACGAAAAAGCTCCTTGACCCCCTGTTGTGGATCCGCTAGGTTCCTGATCCCGAAGCCTACTATTACCCTATCGAAGGTATCCTCACGAAAGGGAAGCCTTTCAGCATCTCCCAATACTGGGATTAAGGAGGGATCTTTGGTCCTCTTCATTCCTCTGGCCAGCATTTCCAGGGCGAAATCAAGGGCCACTACCCTCAACTGTCCTGCACTGCGCAATAGCTCTTTCCCCAACCCCATAGTCCCGGCGCAGACATCCAACACTAGTCCCCCCTCTGGGGGGGCCAAGGCCTTTACGGCTTGCCTCCTCCACCACTTATTCAGGCCGAAGCTGAGCAGGGTATTTAGCGGATCGTAGCTGCCTGCAATGGAGGCAAAGCTGCGTCGTACAAACTCCTTCTTCCCCGTCAGGCCCTTCATGAGCCCTCGGCAATTCTTCTTCTCAGCTCCAGGCACATTTGGGGGGCATCAATCTTCACAGGGCAGCGCACCTTGCACCGCCCACAAGTCAGGCAAGAATAAGTTAAGGGAGCGGCCTTAGCAAGATCCCCAGTGACAAAAGCGGTCCAGATGGCCCCAATGCCGCCAAAATACTTGTCGCCGAAATAACCGGCAGTGGTGGCAAAAAGAGGACACTCGTACAGACAGGCACCACAGCGCAGGCAATAGAGGGCTTCCCGAAAGTGGGGGTCCTTGGCTAGCTGGCTGCGCCCAGCATCCAGAAAGATCACATACATCTCCTTGGGGCCGTGGGCCCCGAAGGTGGTAACCTTCTCTATGTCTCCTGTCTTGCTGGGGCTGGATACAAGATTAATGTATGCGGGTATCGTGTAGCCTGCGAACCTCCAGGTTACCTCTGCCACCTTAAAGGCATCTTCAATGGTCGGGACCACCTTCTCCATCCCCACCAGAGCGATATAGACAGCAGGGGCAGAGCTGCACAGCCGGATGTTCCCCTCGTTTTCTATCTGAAAGAGTGCACCGGTGTCCGCCGCTACTACATTTGCCCCACTGATCCCCACGTCAGCACGGAAAAACTTATCCCTCAGGACCTCTCTCACTACGGCCACCTCGGCCTTGATATCAGGAGGGACCTTCGTCCCTTTAACTCGGGAGAGAAGCTCGGCCACCTCTTCCTTGGGAACATGGATCGCAGGGGCAAGAAGATGCATCGGCTTTGCCCCCAAAAGTTGTATAATATACTCCCCGAGATCGGTCTCATAGACCTCATTGCCCCGCTCTTGTAGATGTTCTCTGAGGTCTATCTCCTCTCCAGTTAAGCTCTTGCCTTTGACGATGAGTTTGCTCGTGCCTACAACTTTATCGATGATAGCCAAGGCCTCAGCAGGGGTACGGGCCACAAAGGCTACACCCCCGTTCTCACGGATGGCACCGCAAGCCTGCTCAACCAATTCCTCCATCCTGGAGATGGAGTTCTCCTTAATCCGTCTAACCTCTTCGGCCAATTTCAGGGTATGGGGAAACTTCTTCAGGGCTTCATCGACGTTTTTACGATAGCTCCTAATGGCCCTCTCCAGGGCCAAACTGATCTTAGGGTCCCGGGCGGCCTCTCTCAGCCTCTTTTTGTAGGCCTTGAACTTGGTCATATCACCCCTCCGGCAGGGCCCTGCGGAGCAATTGGGCCATGTCCATAACCTCTACCCCTCGTGCCTTCAGCTCTTTGACCCCCTCCTTGAGCTGGATAAGACATCCGGGGCAGGAAGTGACGATGATCGATGCCCCGGTTTCCAAAAGTTCCTTTACCCTATTGAGGGCCAATATGTGGCTCACCTCAGGGAAGATCACCTCAAATCCCCCACCGCCTCCGCAACAGGTGGACCACTCTCCGTTGGTGCGTTCCACCTCTATGAACTCCACCCCCTCAATGCTGCGAAGGATCTCACGGGGTTCTTCAATCAGGCCGAGGTATCTGGACAGTACGCAGGGATCATGAAATGTAACCTTGACTCTCTGGGGAAGGCGAAGCTTCATCCCTGCCTTGATTTTCTCTAAGACAATTTCCAAGAAGTGGCCAACTTTCACATTCCACGCTTCCACGAAACGTGGAAAAAGATCGCGCAATGTATAGGTACAAGAGGGGACCATCCCGATGATCCTTTTGATCCCTCTGTCTTGCAAAATCTGCTGGGTCTTTGCTGCACGTGCAGCAAATTCCTCCTGAAAACCGGTGTAGTAAAGGGGGGCGGCACAACACGGCTCCTCTTCCGAAAGGTAACCGAACTCCGTCTCCATTGCCTGCAGCACCTCGATGGCACAACGCAAAGGTTCATCGAAATGACGTGCCTGAAAGGTCAACTTCCCGTATATTTCCCCTAAGTTTATCCCCAATCTGTTAAGCAGCCTCGTCACCCCCAGTGTCTTCTCCCAAGCCAGTCCCCTCTTATCCAAGGCCCTGACCGCTGATAAAGTAGCCTCGGCACCACCCAAAAACTGATAGCCGCATCCGGCAAAAAATATCGTCCCACCTTGGGAGGAAAGCCCCAACCCGAGGGCCCACTTGGCCTTGGAGGAAGTACCAAAGATATTGCCTTTAGTG
>QMLM01000031.1 GCA_003646745.1 Deltaproteobacteria bacterium
GATGATTGAGGGGGCGCAGGGAAAACGGGGCGATATAGTCCCCTGCATGGATCACCATCTGCACTCCTTCGGCGTTGAACAGATCACAGGCCCGCTCTATCATCGGCACATGGTCGTGGGAATCAGCCATGAGACCTATCTTCATATCTGCCTCCCTCAAGAACCCGTATGGCCAAATCCCCCTTCACCCCTAGGGCTAGGGGGAAGCTCTGACACCTCCTGCAGTTGGGCGCGATAGAGCTGATGAATGACCAACTGCGCAATCCTGTCACCATCCCTGACCACAAAGGGTTTATCACCAAAGTTGATCATGATCACCCCTATCTCACCCCGGTAGTCGGCGTCGATGGTCCCGGGGGAATTGAGCAAGGTCACCCCATATCTCAGGGCCAACCCGCTGCGGGGTCTTACCTGGGCCTCGTACCCTTTGGGCAGGGCGATGGCGACCCCGGTGGGGATGAGGCACCATTGGCCTGGGGCCAAAGTGATCTCCCCCTCTTCCAAGGAAGCAAATAGATCCATACCTGAAGAATCCGGTGTCATATACCTGGGGAGTTTAGCCCCGTCACCCCTCAGCCTCATTACAAGTACCTTCACAAATCCAACCCCTTCCAAGGCAGTTCTCCTTCCTCTATGGTCCCCAAAAGGGTCAGACATAAGGTATCGGAATCGAGCATCTCCTTGGCTACATCGGCTATATCTTGCCCTGAAACTCCCTCCAGTTCTTGTAGGGCCTCCTCCAGAGGTATGTGACGGCCAAGATATATCTCGTTCTTTGCCAGCCTGCTCATCCTCCCATCGGAGCTCTCCAAGCTTAAGATCATGCTTCCCCTTAAATATTCTTTAGCCGCCAAGAGATCATCCATCTGTATTCTGCCAGCCTTTATGGTCCTTAACTCTTGAAGAATAAGAGCGACTACCTCCTGGAGCTCGTCTTTTGTAGTGCCGGCATATACGCCGAAAAGTCCGGCGTCGGCATAGGAGTTTAGAAAGGAGTAAATGCTATATGTCAACCCCCTCTTCTCCCTAATCTCCTGAAAGAGCCGCGAGCTCATATTTCCCCCCAACAGGGTATTTAGGGTATGACCAGCGAACCTAAGCCGGTGGTCGTAGGGGATGCCCTTAGTCCCCAAACAGAAGTGGACCTGCTCCAGCTCGCGGTGCTTGACCTTTATCCTAGCCTTTCCACCTTCGGCTATCTCACGCCTCTGCCCACAAGGACCGGGGTGGAGGTGACCGAGCTGGGTCTCAACCATGTCCACCAATTGCTGATGATTGAGCCTTCCTGCTGCAGCAACTACCATCTTAGAAGGGGTGTATTTTCCCCGAAAGAAGGCGACGATCTGTTCGCGGTGAAAAGAGAGGACATTTTCCTCCATACCTGTTATAGGATATCCTAGAGGGTGATCCCCCCAAAAGGAGCGATAGAAGAGATCGTGGATATAGTCGTCAGGGGTATCCTCGACCATCTTTATCTCCTGCAGGACCACCATCCTCTCCTTTTCTATCTCTTGGGGATCGAAGACAGGGTTGGCGAGGATATCGGCCAATATATCTATCGCCAGGGCAACATCTTTATGGAGGACCTTTGCATGGAAGCACGTGTACTCCCTTCCGGTAAAGGCGTTGATACTGCCCCCCACTGATTCGATCTCCCTACTTATATCAAAGGCGCTGCGTTTTTCCGTCCCCTTAAAGAGAAGGTGTTCGATAAAATGAGACAAACCGTTCTCTTTAGCTGTCTCATCCCTGGACCCTGTAGTGATCCATATCCCGAGGGAGACCGACTCAAAGCTCGGGACTGACTCCGTCACCACCCGGATGCCATTTTTCAAAGTGGTTTTTTTATAGGATCCCATCACTGGATATAAATTGAGGTCCTCCTTAACCTATATCTTCTCCTTAGCTCATTAACCCTTTAAGCTTTTATATTTTCAGTACTTACAAAAAAAGACCGATTCCTCGGCCTTGCTGCGGTTCGGATTGAGGCGAAGAAGTGATCAAAACCTCCTCCTTCCCTCACCATGTACCCTTTTGTCGCGCTCCTCCAATAGAACCGCCCGACGACTTAATCTGATCTTGCCGTTGCTGTCTATCTCGAGAACCTTCACCTTGATCTCATCCCCTACCCTTAGGACATCGGAGACCTTCCTCACCCTACCTTCCGCCAACTGTGAGATGTGGAGTAAACCCTCAACCCCTGGTAGAATCTCCACAAAGGCACCAAAATCGACGATCTTCTTGACCTTTCCCGTATATACTTCCCCCACCTCTGCCTCCTGAGCTGATTTCCTTATCAGGGCGATGGCCTCCTCGATGGCCTCAGCGGAGGGGGAAGCGATCTTTACAATTCCGCTATCCTCGATATCTATCTTTACCCCTGTCTTGTCAATGATGGACTTGACATTCTTTCCTAGGGGACCGATGACTTCCTTGATCCGATCGGGATTGATTTGAATGGTCACGATGCGGGGAGCATGTTTGGAGAGATCCTTCCTCGGTTTATCCAGGGTTTTGCTCATGACATCGAGGATATATAGCCGGGCTTCTCTGGCCTGTTGAAGGGCCTTCTCCATAATGTCTCGGGTGAGGCCTGGGACCTTTACGTCCATCTGAAGGGCGGTGACCCCTTGAGCGGTCCCTGCTACCTTAAAGTCCATATCGCCATAATGGTCTTCTTCCCCAGCGATATCGGTAAGGATAACCACCTGATTATCTTCTTTCATCAGGCCCATGGCTATACCGGCTACTGAGGCCTTTATTGGGACCCCTGCATCCATTAAAGAGAGGCAGCCACCGCAAACGGTGGCCATGGAGGAAGAACCGTTGGACTCCAACACCTCAGAGACCACGCGAATAGTATAAGGAAACTCCTCTGTGGAGGGCAAAACGGGCAACAAGGCCCTTTCAGCCAGGGCACCATGGCCAATTTCACGACGGCTAGGTGCCCTCAGAAAAGACACCTCACCCACACAGAAAGGGGGAAAATTGTAGTGGAGCATAAAGGTCTTATAGATCTCCCCCTCCAACAGTGACTCTACCTTCTGTTCGTCCTCCGAGGTGCCAAAGGTGGTGACAGCCAAGACCTGAGTCTCCCCCCTGCTGAACAGGGCGGAGCCATGAGTACGTGGCAAAAGCCCCACCTCGCAGCTAATTGGCCTTATGTCGGAAAATCCCCTTCCATCAATCCTCTTTTTATCGTTAAAGATGGGGGAACGTATCACCTCTCGCTCGGCATCCTCAAAGGCCCTTTTGACCTGGAACCTGAACTCTCCTTCCACTCCACCAAACCGCTCCATAGCCTCCTGAAAGATCTCGCCTATTCTGTCCCTACGCTCGATCTTGCGAGAGATCTGGAAGGCATCCTGAAGCAGAGGCCTTACAAACCCCTTCACCTCCTCCCATAGGGGACCGCCTTCCTCCGGAGGGGCACATGGTCTCTTATCCCTTCCACAGAGATCCCTGAGTTCATCTTGGATATCAAGGATCGGTTTGAGGGCCTCATAGCCGAAAAAGATCGCATCGAGTAATGTCCCTTCATCGACTATCTTCCCCCCTCCCTCTACCATTACCACTCCCTCTCTATTGCCCGCCACCACAAGATCCAGATCGCTCCTTTCCAAATCATCGGTCGTGGGATTGACGACAAATTCTCCATCTATTCTACCCACCTTTACCCCTGCAACGGGACCTATAAAGGGGATATCTGACACCTGCAGGGCAGCGGAGGCCCCAATAATCCCCAATATAGAAGGATCGTTCTGTTGATCGGCGGAGAGTACCGTGGCGATCACCTGAGTCTCACTGAGAAATCCCTTGGGGAAAAGCGGCCTGATGCTCCTGTCTATCAAACGGGAGGAAAGGATCTCTTGGTCAGTAGGGCGGCCCTCACGCTTAAAAAAACCTCCGGGGATCCGACCTGCCGCAAAGGTCATCTCAATATAGTTCACCATTAGAGGGAAAAAGTCAGTCCCTTCTTTCGGCTCCTTGGTGGCCACTGCTGTGACCAAAACTACAGTTTCCCCATATTGGACAAGGATGGCCCCATCGGCCTGCTTGGCGACCTTTTCGGTCTCAAGGGAAAGGGGGCGTCCAGCCCATTCTCTCTCCACCCTCTTCATCATGGAATTCATCTCCTTCCAAGATGGACGCTACTTCCTGATCCCCAATTGTTCGATCAGCTTACGGTAGCGTTCCATATCTTGATGTTTTAGATAATCGAGAAGGGATTTCCTCTGGCTGACTAATTTCAGAAGACCTCGGCGGGAGTGATGATCCTTTTTGTGGACCTTGAAGTGCTCCGTCAGATAATTTATCCTTTCGGTGAGCAGGGCAACCTGTACTTCCGGGGACCCTGTATCTTTATCGTGCAACCTGAATCGCTCTATGACCTCCCTCTTCTTCTCGGCGTCCAAAACCATTTACCTTCCTCCCTGATCCCTCCGTATTCTTTGGAAATCTATTTTTACCACAAAGGGGGGGTTTTGTAAATATTCCATCATGAAACACCCTCAGTGGCCTTAATATAAAGCCCCTTTCCCCTCTTTTAACCCTCCCCACGGCAACCAGCCCTCCTTCCCCCTCTAAAAGTACTCTTACCACCGCCTCGTCCTGCTTGAGTTCGCAGGCAAGATCCTCTAAAGCTATAGCCTGCCCCTGACGTATCCTAAGGGCAAAATCCTTCCCTACCCCTATTGCAGGCAAGAAATCCAGGGCCCGGGATAGAGGGAGGATCCGCTTCTCCAACTCCCTCTTTTTCATCAGGGTCTTAATTTCCTCCAGCGAAAGGGCATCCTGGAGGGAGAAAGGGCCGCTCTTTGTCCGGCGCAACTGGGCCAAATGGGCACCACAGCCTAACTCCTCTCCAATATCGTTAGCCAGCGTGCGAATATATGTCCCCTTGGAGCACTCGATATGAAGATGGAGGTAAGGCAGATCGATACCCATTATCCGTAGCTCATAGATTTCCACCTCACGGGGCCTTCTGTTGACATCCACCCCCTTTCGGGCGAGCTTATACAGAGGCTTCCCCTTTTGTTTTAAGGCAGAATACATAGGAGGAAGCTGCCTTATGCTACCACGAAACTTATGAACCGCACTCTCTATCCTTTGGGGGGATAGATCATACCCATCTAATTTCACCTCCCGTAGCCTCTCCCCCTCTTTATCTTGGGTATCAGTAGTCACACCGAGGTGGACGGTAGCCTCATAGATTTTGGTTCCCCCCTCTAAGAAAGGGGCGAGTTTTGTCCCCTCACCCAATAAGATAGGAAGGACTCCTGTGGCCAGGGGGTCCAAGGTCCCCAAATGACCGATCTTTACCCCCTTTATTCCCTTTTTTAGCTCCCGCACTACATCAAAGGAGGTAACTCCCGCTGGTTTATCCACCACTAAAAGACCATTCATTCCACACTCCCCTCATCAACCATCTCCGTCCTTCTCCTTTATACCCCGCAAAAGTTCTTCTATGTGACTACTATACTCTAAAGAATCGTCGAAAACAAAGGTAATATCGGGCATATACTTTAGCCTCACCCTTCGGCCAAGCTCCCTCTTTATGTAACCCTTGGCGCTCTCCAATCCCTTGAAGGATTCCTCCTTCTCCCTTTCACCCCCAAAAACACTGTAGTAGATCTTGGCCGCCCTGAGATCATCAGAAACGGCGACCCTGGTGATGGTGATAAACCCTATCCGCGGGTCTTTTAGTTCTCTGATAAGGATTTGAGAGACCTCCTCCCTGATCAAATCCCCTACTTTCTCTGACCTTTTAAACCTCATCATATTTAAAATTCAAAAACTCCATATCTGTTCTGATCACCTCCACTAGCCTCATCCTCTCTATGTAATCAATCACTTTGTCCAAGGAAGAATTGATCATCCTCTTGTCATTCCCCACCAAACATATCCCTACTTGGGCCCTCTGCCAAAGGTCTTGCCCCCCTACCTCGGAGATGGAGACATTGAACTTATCCCTCACCCTCGTCACCAGACTCTTTATAACCTGCCTTTTGCCTTTGAGAGAAGACCCTTCGGGAAGGATAATATCGAGATGGCACACCCCTACCACCATTCTGCCCCCTCCCCTTTAAGGCGCTACCTCTTCAAAGATATAGGCCTCTATAATATCGCCAACTTCCCAATCACTATACCCTTCCACCCCGACACCGCATTCATAGCCTGCCTGTACCTCTTTTACATCGTCCTTAAAACGTTTCAAGGAGCTGAGGCGTCCTTCGTAAACCACCTCTGCACCCCTGAAAAGCCTCACCGCCGCCCCCCTGGCCAATTTACCCTCGGTCACATAACAGCCGGCCACCACTCCAACCCGAGGGATACGAAATAGCTCCCTTACCTCGGCCCTGCCGAGGATGACCTCCTTCTTAACTGGCCCAAGCAACCCTCTAATAGCCCTATCGACATCTTCTATAACATCATAGATGATGTTATATACCCTTATATCCACCTGTTCTTTCTCCGCCAGAGTGCGCGCTTTGCCTACAGGGAGCACGTTAAATCCAATCACCACGGCATCGGAAGCGGCGGCCAGGTTTACATCTGTTTCCGAAATTCCCCCTACTCCTTGGTGGATGACATTGACTTTTATATCCTCAGTGCTCAACTTCTCCAAGGCCTCACGAATGGCTTGGATGGAACCATAGGTGTCCCCCTTGAGGACCACCCTTAGCTCCTTCATTTCCCCTTGCTGAATCTTCTCATAAAGATCTTCGAGGGAAAGTCTTTCCGGTCTAGCTCCAATTTCTCCCTTGGCCTTCCTTTGGCGATGAATGATCACCTCTTTGGCCACCTTCTCGCTCTCCACACAGATGAAGTCATCACCAGCATTGGGTATCTCCGTGAAACCGACCACCTCTGCTGGTGTGGCCGGCCCTGCCTCCTTTAATTTCTTCCCCCTCTCGTCCAGCATGGCCCTTACCCTGCCATAGGTGGCCCCTGAAACAAAGACATCCCCCGCTTTAAGGGTCCCTTCTTGAACTATCACGGTCCCTACTGGACCTCGCCCCTTGTCCAGTCTGGCTTCGATGACCACACCCCTGGCAGGCTTATCAGGGTTGGCCTTGAGGTCAAGCATCTCCGCTTGCAACAGGACCAACTCCAGCAAATCCTCTATCCCTGTCTTTTTCTTAGCGGATACCTCAGCAAAAAGTGTATTTCCTCCCCACTCCTCTGGAACGAGCCCCAACTCGGCCAAGTCTCGCCTCACCCTGTCAGGGTTTGCCTCAGGTCTATCCATTTTATTTATAGCCACAATTATGGGGACCTGCGCAGCCTTGGCGTGATCGATGGCCTCAACGGTTTGGGGCATCACTCCATCGTCGGCCGCCACCACCAATACCACTATGTCCGTTACCTGTGCCCCTCGGGCCCTCATAGCCGTAAAGGCCTCATGCCCTGGAGTGTCAATGAAGACTATAGGGCCCTTGTCCAGTTCCACCTTATACGCCCCTATATGCTGGGTGATGCCTCCAGCCTCCTCATCTACCAAATGTGACTTTCTAATGGCATCGAGCAAAAGGGTTTTACCATGGTCCACGTGTCCCATAATGGTAACTACAGGGGGACGGGGAAGAAGCTTATCTGGGGGGTCTTCAACCCTTCGCAGGATTTTGTCCACATCGATGGCAGCGCTTTCTACCTCATAGCCATATTCACTAGCTAGTAAGGAGGCAGTATCTATGTCAATGGTTTGGTTGACATTGGCCATTATCCCCAGATCCATTAATTTCTTAATCACCTCTCCTACCTTTACCCCCATCCTCTGGGCCAATTCCCCTACAGAGATCACTTCAGAGATCTTAATTACCTTTTTAATAGGTTTGGGGGTGGTAATTTGAGGCTTGAGATAAGGACGAGAGACCACCTTCTTCTTCGTGGGTCTAGGGGCAGTAAAGACCCTCTCACCTCTTCTTACCCCGTATATCTCCTCCAGATCTTCCTCCCCGATGGTGATGACCTCTCTCCTCCTTCTGACCTTCTTCTTGGGTTTCTCCTCAAGTTCCTCTCTCTCCCTTCTGCCCGCTTTTTTCCTTTCCTTCTCCTTCTTTATCTCCTCAATCAATACTTCTGCGGTGACCCCTTCCATGGCCACGGGGGCCTCTTCCTTGCGGGGGGGTTGCTCCTTTTCGGAAGGCACAGGTGTGGGTGTTACCTTCAATTCCACCCTTCCTATAACCCTTGCAGGTCTCGTCTTTTGCTTAGGGATCCTGGCAACCCTAGGTTCTTCTTTTTTAACGGCTTCCTTCTCGGGTTTGGAGACCTCTGCTTTTTCCTCTATCTTAGGTGTAGGAATCTCAACAGGAGCCTCAGGGGTAACCGCCGTCTCTTTTGCTTCTTCAGCTTCAGCCCCCTTTTGCTCCGCAGCAGTCTCCGCCTCTACCACCCTCTTGCGTCTGCGGATGACAGTAGGTTTAATCCTCTGTTCTATAATTTCTACTTTTTCCTCTTCTTCCATAAACTCAATCCTCCCCCTTTTTCTCCCTCAAAAGCCCCTTTAAGAAACCCTCCTCTGCTTCGCGGGGCAAAGAGATCCGTAGGGCATGGGACAATCTTCCCTTCTTCCTGAGAAGGAGGTTAATACACTCTGACCTGGGGCAAATATAGGCACCCCTTCCGTGAAGCCTACCGCTTTCATCCAGCACCGGCATTGCATTCTTGACCCCAATCCTCACCAACTCCCCCTTACCCAGCTTGCGGCCACAACCAAGACAGGTCCTAATGGGGGCATGCTTCGTTCTCATTCCCCCCGATCTATATAGTCTTTGGCCAGTTTAATCAAATTCTCCGCTTTTTTACGGCTGAAACCAGGGATTTTAACAAGTTCTCCAACATCCGCCTGAAAGATGTCCCTTACACAAGAAAACCCTGCCTCCTGCAGAAGGGATGCGGTCTTTTCTCCTATGCCGGGTAGCCTCTGGAGGGGGTCATCTCCCCGTTTAACCCGTTCCAGCCTCTCCTGTTCTGAAATGGAGGCAATACCAACCATGGCCTTGGCAGCCTCCACGATCTTCTCTCCCTTCTTCTCGCCAATGCCGCAAATCCTCCCTAATTCCTCTCCATCCGCTTCAGCTACATCCTCAATAGTATAAAATCCCTCATCGTAGAGGACCCTAGCGATGATCTCCCCTACTCCAGGAATGGTCTTAAGACGTTCCATTACCTCTTCGGAAAGTTTCTCCATCTTCGACTCACTCTTTATGTCAATTTTCCATCCGGTAAGTTTAGACGCCAGTCGAACGTTCTGCCCCCTCTTGCCAATGGCCAAAGATAACTGATCATCTGCCACGACAATCTCCATGTACTTCTCATCATTATTTATGTAGACCTTAGATACCTTAGCAGGTGACAAGGCATTACAAACAAACTTGGCTGGATCATTGCTCCAGGGAATAATATCTATTTTCTCCCCTCTCAACTCCTGCACTACGCTTTGTACCCGAGAGCCTTTCATCCCCACACATGCACCGACGGGGTCCACATCAGGATCATTACTGTAGACGGCTATTTTAGACCTCTCCCCTGGTTCCCTCGCCGCACTTACTATCTGCACTATCCCCTCGGATATTTCGGGGACCTCTAATTCGAACAATTTTACCAAAAATCCAGGATGTGTTCGGGAGAGATAAATTTGACAACCAATAGGAGTTTTTTGAACATCTAAGATATAGGCTCGGATGCGGTCCCCTCTCTTATATACCTCACGTGGTACCTGTTCCCTCTTGGGCAAAATGGCCTCTGTTCTGCCTAGGTTCACATAGATGTTGCTTCGCTCAATCCTCTGAACAAAGCCTGTGACCACCTCGCCCTTACGGTCTTTATACTCGTTGTATATGGTCTCTCCCTCTGCATCTCTTACCCTTTGCATAATGACCTGTTTGGCCGTCTGGGCTGCTATCCTTCCTAGGTCATTAACGCTCAATTTGATCCCTAGGCTATCCCCAATCTCCGCCTCAGGGTCCATCTTCCTGGCCTCCTCTAAGGATATCTCCAGGTCAGGGTCCTGCACCTTATCCACCACGGTCTTAAATTGAAATAACTCCACCTCCCCCAACTCCTCGTTATAGTGGGCCTCAATATCCTTATGAGGGCCATATCTCTTCCTAGAGGCCTTCAATAAGGCGTCTTCTAGGGCCTCGATAATGACCTTCTTGTCTACACCTTTATCCCTTCCAACCTGGTCGATGAGATAATTTAAGTTCTGAGCCATCTCTATTTACCCTCACAATTGATTAATTTCTATCTCAAGGTTTGCCTTAACGATGGAAGAGAGGGGGATCTCAAAGATCTCCCCCCCCTCCACCTTTACCTTAACTTTTCCATCGACTAGGCCGAGCAGTTCCCCTTTGAAATTCCTTCTACCTGAGACATAATCTGCAGTCTTTATCCGCACCTTTCTTCCGGAATATTTGACAAAATCCTCCTCTTTCTTCAAGGGCCTATCCAACCCGGGGGAGGAAACTTCAAGGGAATAAGAAGTGGGTACTATATCTTCCACATCCAAAAGCTGCCCTAACTCCCTGCTTACCTGGGCACAGTCCTCCACTGTCACTCCTCCCTCTTTGTCTATATAGACCCTTAAGACCCAACTCCCCCGCTCCTGCTTGTACTCGATATCCACCAAAGAGAATCCTTCGGACTCAAGCACGGGCTGAAAGATAACCTCGGCCTTTTTTATTATAGTCTCTTTGTCCATAACAAATTATTGGCCCTTAACAAAAAAGCGGGTTATCCACCCGCTTTAAAAAGCAGGATTAATTTAATTTTTTTTACCACATTTAATCTTAAAAGGCAAGGATTTTTTTATCCTGATCCTGCTTAGGGAAGAATGAGGTGAAACTGTGTCTCTCCTCTCTCAATCTTATCTCCCACCGAGCAGCCGCAGCGGGCACATAGATATTCATATTTTTCCCCGTCTGGCAGGACAAGTAGGAGTCTTTTGCGCACAGGGGTCGCCATCTTGCAACGAGGGCAAAAAAGGGAGGTGGCTTCAAAGTTCTTGTAATCCGCCTCAGGTGCCATTTTATAATGAGATAATTCCCCAAATACCTTTAGTCAAGGCTGGGCGGAGTTGCTACCCTATCCCTTTGAGTGAGGAGGTGAAATCCTCGGCAACTGATCTTGTTTGACCGGCAGAGTTTAGCGCGGTCTTTTGAGACCGTTGTATTAAAAACCAAAATCCAAACAGATCTTTCTCAAGCTCTTTATAATTATTAAATCTATTTAAGATTATGCTCCAGAAATTCTCATTGTGTCTCTTTTCTATAAGATGGGCAATTTCGTGAAAAATTATATACTCTATGAGCCCTTCGGGTAAATGCTTCATTAATGAGTTTATGGTCAGGTTCCTTTTAGGGCTACAGCTTGCCCATTTGGTCCTCATTCTTCTGAAAAAAATATTGTTCACCTTTACCCCTAGTTCCCTGGAAGTCCTCTCAACAATAAAATAGACGATATCTCTAAATTCCTCTTCCGTGCGTTGGGCTATTTCTTTGCCCAAGGAATCCCGCAAACACTCATTTATAAATTCAGTCTTTTTGACTATCCAATCCCTATGTTTCTCTAAAAAGACCTCAGGATCGTGGCCAAAAGGCAAAATAAGGAGAAGTCCCCCTCCCTTAAATTCCAGCCTGGGATATTTTACCTTCCTATAAGAGACCTTATATTCCACCCCTTCAAGCCCCATAACTCTTTACACTCTCGATGAGTCTCTCATACAGATCGTTCATCTCTTCAAGGGAAAGGCCATACCTATTTTTTATCCCCCTTGAAAACCTCCTCACCCCCCTTTCCAC
>QMLM01000032.1 GCA_003646745.1 Deltaproteobacteria bacterium
GGGAACATCTGCCTCACCAGCAATAGCCCTGGCAAGCAGTGTCTTGCCTGTTCCCGGGGGGCCTACCAACAAGATCCCCTTGGGTATCCTCCCTCCTAGCTTGGTAAACTTCTGAGGATCTTTTAAAAATTCGATAATTTCACTTACCTCTTCCTTTGACTCCTCTATGCCGGCCACGTCTTTGAAGGTGACTCTCTTGCCTTGATCCTTGAGAAATACCCTTGCACGGCTCTTTCCAAAGGACATAGCCTTGCCGCCCCCAATCTGCATCTGCCTCATAAAGAATATCCAGACCCCGATCAACAGCAGCATAGGAAGCCATGAGATCAGCACAGAGTGCCAAATGGATGATTCCTCTTTAGGTTTAGCCGCTATCTTGACCCCCTTTTCCCGCAACATCTTTACCAGATCCGGATCATTAGGGGCGAAGGTCTTGAAAGGGGTCCCGTTGGTGAATTTGCCCGATATCTTACTTCCTTGTATGGTTACACTTGCCACTTCGCCTGAGGAGACTGCGGTGACGAAATCACTGAAGATTACTTCCCTTTCCTTTTGCCTTTTGGGTGAAAAGGAGTTAAAGACTAGGATCATCATTAGACCGAGAAATAACCAAAAGATCAAACTCTTATGTATTTGCCCCATTGTAACCTCACAAATTTTTGATAGACGATTTTTAAATTAATAACATAATTTGGAGGATTTATCAACAAAAATGGAGAAGGGGGTTTGAGGATTTTTTGTTGACATCTTTTTGATCTTGTGGTAGTAACTATCTTCATCAAGAGGGAAAGGCGCAATGTTTAACTGTTTCTATAAGTGGTACTGGTGGTGGGAAAGGGAGGCTGCCCACTGACCAGTTCCTGTTGTTGAGTGAGGCCGTGGGCAGCTCGGAGGCAGCCCACGGCTTTTTTCAGCACAAAAGCCATGGGTATGAAAGGTGCTCATGGCTTTTTTTGTGAGGGTGTGGTCGTGCTAAATTAATCTTTGTATAAAAATTGATATTATGATATCGCTTGAGTAAGGAGGCCATTTAAGACTTTCATACAAGGGGGTGAGAGTAATTTTCTGTATTTGAGGGTAGTTGCCCTGTGAGGAGGGGCAGAAAATAACGATTCACCGCTATTAAAAAGGAGGGCAAAGATGGAAAGGTCAATGTATTTCCTCGATCAAAAGGACATGCCGACCCACTGGTATAACATACAGGCCGATTTACCAGAGCCACTGCCACCAGTTTTGCACCCTGTAACGAAAAAACCGATAGGCCCAGAGGACTTGGCCCCCCTATTTCCCATGGAGCTCATTAAACAGGAGGTAAGTACTGAGCGCTGGATTGAGATCCCGGAGGAGGTAAGGGAAGTCTACTGTACCTGGAGACCAACAGTACTTCATCGGGCCCGCCGGTTGGAGAAGGCCTTGGACACACCAGCGAAGATCTTTTACAAATATGAGGGCACAAACCAGGCCGGCAGCCACAAACCCAACACCGCCGTAGCTCAGGCATATTATAACAAGAAAGAGGGCATCAAGCGGATTACCACCGAGACCGGTGCAGGCCAGTGGGGAAGTGCTTTAGCCATGAGCTGCGCATTCTTTGACATAGAGTGTAAGGTCTACATGGTCAAGATCAGCTATGAACAAAAGCCCTACCGACGTATCGCAATGGAGACTTGGGGAGCTAAAGTCGTCCCCAGCCCCAGCCCGGATACCAAAGCAGGCAGAGAAATGCTGGAGAAATGGCCGGATTGTCCAGGCAGTTTAGGGCTTGCCATCAGCGAAGCTGTAGAGGATGCGGTAAGTCGGGACGACACCCACTATTCTCTGGGCAGCGTTCTCAATCATGTCCTCCTCCATCAGACCATTGTGGGAGAAGAGACCAGGAAACAGATGGAGATGGCAGATGCCTACCCAGATATTATCATAGGCTGCATTGGAGGAGGGTCAAACTTCGCGGGGCAGTTCTTGCCCTGGATAAGGGATAAGATAAGTGGAGAGAAACCAGACTTGCGCATTATCTGTGTTGAACCTGAAGCCTGCCCCACCATGACCAAAGGAATATATACCTATGACTTCGGTGATACAGCCGGGATGACGCCTCTGCTCAAGATGCACACCTTGGGCCACACGTTTGTTCCTCCTCCGATTCATGCGGGTGGTTTGCGCTACCATGGAATGGCACCTATTATATGCCATCTCTATAACCTAGGCTTGATAGAGGTCCAAGCGGCGCACCAGACAGCTGTCTTTGAGGCGGGGGTTAAATTTGCCCGTACCGAAGGGATTATCACTGGCCCTGAGCCGTGCCATGACCTCAAGGTGGCAATCGATGAGGCATTGAAGTGTAAGGAATCCGGTGAGTCAAAGACGATCTTGATCGCCCACAGTGGACACGGCCACTTCGATTTGGCCGCCTATGATGCCTACTTGTCGGGTAAGCTCAAAGACTATGCCTACCCAGAGGAAGAAATAAAGAAGGCGATGGCTGAAATTCCTAAGGTCTAAGGACAGAGTTTTTCCTTAACGGTGCACTCGCAGGCCTATCCTCTGGGGGCTGCGAGTGCACCGTTTTAACCATGGAGGCAAAAGATTGATCGAGCAGTATGACGACAAGACAATTAGATGTCCCAGGGTGGGTGGTGAGGTCAATTTTCGGTTTTGCCGCTTAGAGAATAATATGCTTCCCTGCAGATTTATAGTCGGTTGTTGGCGGATGTACTTGGATATAAATAAGTTTTTGCAAGACCATTACTCCGAGGAAGAGTTAAATCGCGTGTTTACCCCCCCAAAGCCGAAGGTTGAGAGCTTGGTGGATTTGATCGAAAAGGCGAAAAAAGCAAAACAGCAAGATGACTAGAGGAGAGATCTTGGCTCCCTCGAGGGATAAAAAGAAGCTTGACAAGGGTAAGATTGTGATTTATTTTACAATCTAATTTTTTGACTTTTGTGACCGAATAGGGGGTACAATTATGAAGAGGGTTGCGATTATAGGGGTGGGGCAGAGTGCTTTTGTCCGAGGATATGAAGGGTCTATCCGGGAGTTGGCCTTTGAGGGTTTTAAGGAGGCGATGGAGGATGCCAAGATATCGGTTAAGGATATAGATGCCTCCATCATCTGCTCTGCCCCAGAATATGATAAACAGAGGTCACCTGCCGGGGTAATTGTCGAATACCTTGGTCTTATCCCTCAACCCACTTGTTATGTCGAGACCGTATGTTCTTCCAGTAGTACAGGATTGATGGTGGCCTATTCTATGATCCAAGCCGCACTCTATGATGTGGTCGCAGTCATTGGGTTTCAGAAGATGTCAGAGATCTCCTCAATGGAGGTCCAAGAGAGGATGGGAAGGGGTGCTGATATTCAGTGGGAATCTCCCTTCGGGACAATGATGCCAGCATATTATGCCATGTACGCCCGGGCTTATATGGAGGAATATGGGCTGACCCTTGATGACCTAGCTAAGGTGAGGGTTAAGGCAGCTACCTATGGTCAGATAAACGAGAAGGCGGTCTACCGAAAGCCGGTAACATTGGAGGACTTCACCGATCCGGAGAGTCGGCTGGCAGCCCCGGTGGCAGATCCGTTGAGGGTAGGTGATTGCTGTGCCAATGCAGATGGCAGCTCATGTGTTATCGTAGCCAATGGGGAAAAGGCCAAGGCCATGTGTGAGAGACCGGTGTGGATTTTAGGTCTAGGAGCCGCCTCTGAAGCGGTTAATATGGCGGGAAGACCTGATCTCACCCGTGGTTTAAGGGTGGGAATTGAGGCAGGGGAAAAGGCCTACAAGATGGCAGGGGTAACTCCTAAAGATATCGATGTTGCTGAAGTCCATGACTGCTTCACCATTGCTGAGATAATGGCCTATGAGAACCTAGGCTTTGCCAAGCCGGGTGAGGGCAGGGACCTCATCAGGTCAAAAGAGACCTACAAGGAGGGCAGCATCCCGGTCAATGTAGATGGTGGGCTTCTCTCCAAAGGACATCCCATTGGGGCCACCGGAGGCTCGCAGATTAGGACAATTGTTAAGCAACTTAGGGGAGAGGCGGGACAGATGCAGGTCAAAGACCCTGCTATCGGTTTAATTCACAATATCGGTGGTGTTGGTCTATATGGAAATGTAACCATATTAGGGAGAGAATAGATGGCTAAAAAAGAAGAACAAGATACCAGATTTAGTAAGTTTGGTACGGTGAGTTTTACCTCTATTACGAAGACAAACGACTTTATAGACTACTTAGAGGAGGGGAAGGTCATGGGGACAAGGTGTAAAAATTGTGGCAAGACCTTCTTTCCTCCTCGCGTTGATTGCTATAATTGCCTCTGCAGTGATATAGAGTGGTTCGAAATTTCGGGCAGGGGCAGACTTTTGAGCTACACAAAGCTGATGTTTGCTCCCGTCGGTTTCGAGGATGATTTGCCTTATATGCTAGGGTTGGCAGATTTCGGTGATTTTAAGGTCTTTGGGAGAGTGAGTAAAGAGATTCCCGAAGAGGAAATAAAGGTAGCAATGGAGGTAGTGCCCCGCGTGGTAAAGTTGCCTGAAGGTCGCATCACCTATGAGTTGACCAAGGCCTAAGGAAAAATCCCTTATGCCCTTTTGGCTACCTCATAGTACAACCTCTGGTTAAAGACCCGGTATTTAATCTTTCCTTCTTTGGTAAGTTTATCCAAAATCTTTATTATCTCTAGATCATGGATACCGAGGATCTTGGAGAGGTCATCTGGGGTTACAGGTCTGCGTTGGATAAGGCGTATAACTTTCTCCTCTAGATTCTCCGAGGGGATTCTGTGTCCATGCCCTTCGAACTCCGCTATAATCTCTGTACCTTCACCTAATGCTGTCCGAACCTTCTCCAAGCGCTTGGGGGTAAGGGGGAAGGCATAATCCTCCACCGAAGGCCTTACCACTGTATTTAGTTGTACCTTATCGGGTCGGATGGCCTGGATGGCTTCTTTTAATGCCTCTATCTCTTCTGCTGCGTCGTTCACGCCCCTGCACAAGAGGATCTCCAGCCAGATCCGGCCCTTATATTCTTTGCGGAAGTCTACCAGCCCCTGGATGATATCCTTGATCTCTAATGAGGGATGAGGCCTGTTGATGGTATGAAAGACATAAGGGGTAGCCGCATCTAAGGATGGCATCACCACGTCAGCGAGCAAGAGTTCCTTTCTCACTTCCTCCCGAGATAGGAGAGAACCATTGGTAATGACGGCCAGAGGGAGGGAGGTCAATTCCTTTATCCCCTGAATGACCTCTCCCGTCTTGAGGTTAAGAGTTGGTTCCCCTGAGCCGGAGATGGCGATATAGTCCACATCGTTCTCCCAGTCTTTGAGGGCCTCCTTTATGTCCTGCAGGATGGAAGAGGCGGGGATGTATTCCCGACGCTCGACGCTCTGGTGGGTAGTTCTGCCGATTTGGCAGTAGATACAATCATAGCTGCAGACCTTTTTCGGGACTAGATCCACCCCCAGCGATATCCCCAGACGCCGGGAGGGGACGGGACCATATGTATACTTCACGCCCCCATCCTCTCTATCTCCTCGATCAGGGTCATGTGTGAGTCAAAGGCCACCCGAGGCAGGCCGTTTAGAGGGAAATATCTAACTTCTACAGCATCATCACCTGCTAGCAAGTCTCCCCCTTGGGGGATGACCTTATAGCCGATGATGATTAAAGGACCATAAAAGGGGCTGTCCTCATAGAGGACATCTATCAATCTCTCTACTTCACCGATCAAACCTGTCTCTTCCTTTAGCTCCCTTAACACACCCTCGCTAGGTGCCTCACCTGCCTCCACGAATCCACCTGGGAGGCCCCACTTTCCTTTGCCCGGCTCCATTCCCCTCCTGACTAAAAGGAGATCCTCGTCCCCCTTTAAGACCAATGCCGCTGTGGCTGGAAGGGGGTTTTCGTAATGGACTGTGTCGCAACTGCTACAATATAGCCTCATCCTCCCACCTCTGGAGACCCTTTTCAACTGTTCACCGCAAAAGGAGCAAAAACGCCTTCGTCTCCTCTCAGCGGCTGCCATATTCTTCATAGTGGACAAACTCCTCGATCTCCTTTCTCTTGGGGGGTGGTGGGACTTCCTTGGGGTAGCCGAGAGGAGTCATGGCCACCACTGCCCTTCCCGGGGGCACTTGAAGGATCTCTGCCACCTTCGCAGCGTCGAAATAGCCCACGATCACCGTCCCAAGACCCATGGCATGGGCAGCTAAGCAGAGGTTTTGCATGGCAAGACCCACATCAAACATATACCAGTCACCTTTTTCAGTGCAAACCTCTCCCTTATAAAAGCCGGCTCTGCCCTCAATACCCAATAGGACTAGTGTCAGGGGTGCCTGCAAGATAGCCTCCCGCGAAGGATTGCCTTTTGAGAGGGTATCGACCAACTTCCTCTTGGTCTGCTGGTCTCTGACCACGATGACTTCCCAACACTGAGTATTGGCCCAAGAGGGTGCCCAGCGAACGGCCTCTAACACCACCTTTAACTTTTTTTCGGGGATGGGATCAACCTTATATGACCTCACCGATCTTCTTCCCCTTATGGCCTCTAAAAGATCCATTTATGCCTCCTCATTTATACAGGATCTGTGTCACCAAGGTGAACCGTACCCTCTCTTCCACCAATGCCTTACACCGCTGTGCTATCTCCCTTAACTTGATGGCAGCCATGGATTGAGGCAGAGTAGTAACAAATGGTTCCCCCTTATCCCCACATTTCGCCACCTCAGGTTCAACCGGTATCCTCCCCAAGAAGGGGATCGTCAACTCTTTGGCCACCCTTTCCCCCTCACCCTTGCCAAAGGGTGTTAAAGCCCTCTCACAATGGGGACAGGCGAAATCAACCATGTTTTCCAGCAAGCCAATGATGGGGACATGAAGCTGGCGGAAGAAGGAAGCCGTTCTGCGGGCCTCCAGCAACGATAGGGCTTGAGGGGTGGTAACGATCAAGGCCCCGGCCACCCCTTTAAGGAAATGCACAGCGCTTATGGCCTCATCTCCGGTTCCAGCAGGCAAATCGACAATGAGGAAATCCAACTCCCCCCAGCGGGAATCGGAGATAAATTGTTTGATCACCCCCTGTTTGATGGGTCCACGCCAGGTAATTGGTGTATCCTGGTTGTGCAGGAAAAGGGCCATGGAGACCACCTTGAGCCCTTCCATGGGGGAGGCAGGCTCTATTCCTTCCACCAACCCGTCGATTCCCTGGGGCTTTATTCCCAACATCTTGGGGATATTTGGTGAGTGGATGTCGGCATCTAAAAGCCCCACCTCCCAGCCCTCTTGGGCCCAGAGCACCGCCATATTGACGGCGATAGTGGTCTTTCCCACCCCACCTTTTCCCGTTATGATCACTACCTTTTGTGCGTTCATCTCTTATATTTCAATTACAGAGCCTACATTGCAAAAATGGAACCGATGCCCCATCTCCTGGGCAAGTCGAACAGCGGCATATAATCCTGTACAATGAGAGGCCCCTAGATTTTGGATGGAGAAGGCCCGCAGCCCTTGTATGATCTCCTCCAGATGTTCAGGTCTGTAAAACCCCAAGTGGGTGCCTCCTATAACCCAGAAAAAGGAATCCTTGCCTGTCAACTCCTTTGTATGTGAGAGGATGTTTATCAAGCCTGCATGAGCGCAGCCCAGCAATATAATCTGTCCATGAGAAGTGTCAATGATTAAGGAGAGATCATCTAATAGCCTATCTTGTTCAAATTCATCTCCTTTTTTGACCAGTAGACCTTCATCTTTTCCCTCAAAGGGGGTCAGCCTGGGGACTACCCCCGTGGTGATGATGCCAGGGGCAATCTCCACTGCCTGCTCACAGAGCCGCAGGGTTCCACCCCACCCCTCTATGGCCTGCTTCGAGTAAGGAATACCGATATAGCGCATCTGACCATTGCGCCTAGCATACTTGGGCTGGAAGATATGAGGATGGGCGGTGATCCTCACCTCGCCCCTCTGCTGGAGAAGGTCCCTTAACCCTCCGGTATGGTCGTAATGCCCATGGCTGAGCACAACCTCTGTGATCTCCTTTAAATCCACCCCTAAGAGCTCGGCATTATGAAATAATCCTACCCCTTGTCCTGTATCGAAAAGGATCTTTTCCTTTCCCCTTTCGATAAGGGCGCAGAAACCATGTTCACCCCTCCACCTTCCCCCTGCAGGGGCAGTGTTTTCACAGATGATGGTTATGCGCAATTCCAATTCAGACCTCCCTTTTCGATTTAAACAGTTATGACTGTTGATGTCAAGGAGAAGGTTTGACAAGGGGAAAAAGGCTCTGCTAAGCTTGTAAGGAATCTGGAGGAAGGGGAGATGTTTGGCGCCATCACTGACGTAAAGGGGATTTATGTAGGACATGCCAGCAACTTCGAGGCCCTAACAGGCTGTACTGTAATCCTGTGCGAAGAGGGGGCGGTAGGGGGTGTGGAGATAAGGGGATCTGCTGCTGGGACCCGACAGTTGGATGCCCTCTATCCCATCCATTTGGTTCAGCGCGTCCATGCCCTCCTTCTCACCGGTGGGAGCTCTTTTGGTCTGGATGCAGCAGCAGGAGTGATGCGCTACCTAGAGGAGAGGGGGAAGGGGTTCGATGTAGGGATCACTCATATTCCCATCGTTCCCACGGCGGTCATCTTTGACCTCGCCCTAGGCGATCATCGGGTACGTCCTGATGCCGAGATGGCTTATCAGGCCTGTCTGCATGCCTCCTCAGCAGAAGTCCAGGAGGGCAGCGTAGGGGTAGGAACAGGGGCCACAGTGGGAAAGCTTTTTGAGCTAAAGAGGGCCTGCAAAGGGGGGGTGGGGACGGCCAGTGTCGAAGGAGCAGGAGGGATTGTGGTGGGGGCCCTGGTAGTGGTGAATGCCTTGGGGGATGTGGTGGATGACAGAACGGGGGAGATTTTAGCGGGACTCAGGGAGGATGAGGATGGACTTCGTTTGGTGAGCACGGCTGAACTGCTCCGCAAGGGAATACAGAAGAAAAAGTTAGGCAGACCGCCTATGGGGAACACCACTATCGGTGTGGTTGCCGCTAACGTTGCTCTAAACAAAGAAGAGGTTATCAAGGTGGCCCAAATGGCACATAATGGATTGGCTAAGACCATCTCCCCGGTAAATACCACCTTTGACGGCGACATCATCTTCGCCCTCTCCGCAGGAGAGAGGGAAGCGGAGGTGAACAACGTCGGGGTCATGGCCGAGACAGCCATCATGGAGGCCGTGAAGAGAGCGGTCATAAGGGCTGATGGTTTCGGCATTCTCCCTGCCTACAAGGATCTAAGATCAAAAAAGAAGATAACAGGGTGAGATGGTCAAGGTATATCTCAAGTCCGGGCGGGAGGTGGTCCCTTCCAGGGGGCACCCCTGGGTCTTTTCCGGCGCCATAGAGAGGGTAGAGGCAGAAGTAGATGTCGGGGGGATAGTGGACCTGTTCTCTCATGGGGGAGAATTCTTAGGAAGAGGTTACTTTAATCCCCGCTCACAAATAGCGGTTAGACTGCTGGCCCGGAGTCCTGTAGAGATAGATCGGGCCTTCTTTTTGGATAGGATCAGACGGGCCCTCTCCCTTCGCCAGTCCTTTCTTCCCCCCAACACCAATGCCTGCCGCCTCATCCATTCCGAGGGCGATCTGCTGCCAGGGCTCATCGTCGATAGGTATGGGGACTATCTAGCCCTGCAAATACTTACCGCCGGGATGGAGAGATTTAGGGGGATGATTATCGCCATCCTGCAGGACCTCCTCTCCCCTAAGGGGATGTATGACCGCAGCGATCCAGGGGTGCGCGCTGAAGAAGGACTGCCCGATTCCACAGGCCCCATTGGCAATGCCAATTTCCCAGACGAGATCGAGATTTGGGAAAACGGGGTCAGGTTCTTAGTGGATGTGAAGAGGGGACAAAAGACAGGTTTTTATTTGGACCAGCGCGATAGTCGTTCCCTCATCAGGGCAGTGGCCAAGGGAAAGAAGGTGTTGAACTGCTTTTCCTATACCGGAGGGTTTTCGGTATGTGCCTCCCTCGGAGGTGCCATTGAGGTGACCTCGGTAGAGGCATCGGAGGATGCCCTGGAGCTATCTGAAAAGAATCTGGCCCTCAACGGCATTCCCCTTGCAGAACATCGCTTGGTGAAGGGGGATGTTTTTCACTTTTTGAGAAAGGACCGGGGCGAATATGACCTCATCATCCTCGATCCACCTGCCTTTGCCAAACGCAAGGGCATGGTCCCCGGAGCCATCAGAGGGTATAAAGACATCAACCTTTACGCCATGAAGAGATTAAGGCAAGGGGGCTTAATCCTCACCTGCTCCTGCTCCCAACACATCGACTATAACTTCTTTCAAAGGATACTGTCCTACGCCGCCGCCGATGCCCAAAGACAGATTCAGATCTTGGGCCATTGGGGGGCGCCCCCAGATCATCCCGTCGCCCTCCAACACCCTGAAGGTGAATACCTCAAGGTATTTTTGTTGCGGGTAGTGTAGTGATTGATGATTTATGCTACGATAGGAAATAGCTTTAAACTTTAAATAGTTCAGAGATCATCTTTGCCTCGATGTAATGGTTTGAGATGATAGAGTGGCAAGTAGGGCATCCCCAAATTCATTATCTCCGGGCCTCGGCTGGGGCCGGAAAGACATATCAGCTTACCATTAGGTTCCTCTCGCTGCTTGCGGGGATGAGGCCTTCGGCGGAGGCCTTACGCCAGATAGTAGCCATCACCTTCACCAATCGGGCCGCCGCTGAAATGAAAGAACGCATCATCCTCGCCCTTAAACAGATCGCCTTGGGAGAAGCAGAGGGTGAAGGGCTTGCTGAGCAGACAGGGCTCCGTCCCCAGGAGGCCTCGGCTTGGCTGGATACGATCCTGGCCCACTTTAGCGATTTTCACGTCCGCACCATTGACAGCCTTGTCTATGCCCTGCTGCGGGCCTTTTCTCTAGAGATGGGTTTGCGGCCGGAGTTGGAGGTGGTCTTTGAGCAAGAAGCCATCCTCGATCGCTGTTTCGATCGACTTGTTTCCTGCGTCAGGTGGTCGGATGAACAAGACCTCCTTTACCAGCTTTTTTGCGATCTCCTCAAGACTTATCTAAAGATAGAAGAGGCCGCAGGAGTGGTGGTGGAGAGGGGGATCAGGCGTAGACTCCGTGATCTATATGAGAAGACGGAGGGTTACCTTAATGCTGGTCCCCAGCCGGATCTGAGTGGAGCCCAGGAGAGGCTGAGAAGGGTGGCCCAGCAATTCCTTTTGAGGATAAAGGAAGGGGGGGTGGAGGATTATCTGCACAAGGGGATCTTCAAGCCGGATTACCTTCGGGAGCCTTTGGATCATTTAGGGAAAGGGTTTTTTGAGAAGGCCTCCATTGAAGACCTTCTCACCAGCAAGGCCCAAGGGCTGGATAAGAACACCATTTTTCAACTGGACAGTATTTATCAGCAGCTAAAGGAGGCCAGGGATGGCTATATCCACCTCTTGGCCTTAGCAAGGGTTTACGCCTATATGAGGGCATTGGAGCAGTTGCAAGCAGAGATACGGAAACTGGCCGAAAGGGAAGGACTGCTCATAGGGGGAGGATGGATCTCCTTGGTAAAGGAATATCTAAAA
>QMLM01000033.1 GCA_003646745.1 Deltaproteobacteria bacterium
GGCCTGCACCAAGTGTCACCCCGAATCCCAAGAGGAGCATGCCCGCAGCATCCACCAATTTGCCTTCATGCTCGGACATCCCCAGGGCCCTCAATGTTACGACTGTCACACAGAACATAACGTGAGACCCCCGACGGATACCCTATCCAGCCTCCACCCCCGTAGTCTCAGGGAAACCTGTACTCAGTGTCACGCCCAAGGGGAAGGACCTCCGGGTCTTGTTGCCAAACTTTCCCTTCTGAGGATCTCTGGACACAAACGATCCGACTATTGGGGGAGATTGGGCAGGGACCTGTGTCTGTATTGCCACCAAGACGACCTAATTCTCAAGGACAGACCCTACACAAGGAGATATTGTCTCAACTGTCATCGGGTAAAGGCCGCTCTGAGGAATTTCGTCTTCGGCCCCTTTCACCCAGCCCCCAGCTTTCACATCCAACCTGTCACCTATATCATTCTGCTGTCCCTCTTTGTCCTCGCCATAGGCCTTTGCCGAAACTTCTCCATCTGGCAGATGGGCTGGAAGGAGGAGGGGCGAGAGAAATTAAGAGAGAAAATACGCCGCTTTCTGCGCGATGCCATGGGAAACAAAAGGGTATTTCGAGGTGACACATTGGGGGGGGTTATGCACCTTTTTCTCATGTGGGGTTTTTCGCTGCTGCTGGTGGGACATCTGATATCCCGCTGGCTCTCAGGAACACCTTACTTGATAGAGACCATGATCTTGGATCTATTGGGGGCGGTCTTTTTGACGGGGGTCTCTTTGGCCATCATCAGGAGGTATGGTATCAAACGAGGAAAGATGGACAACCTCCCTCAGGATCATCTTATCTTAATCTCATTGTTTGTCATTGGGGTTACGGGTTTCCTTCTAGAGGGAGGACAGATAGCTGCCCAGGGCACCCTTAGCGAAAAGTGGGCCCCGGTGGGGAGTCTGTTCGCCCTCTTATTCGGGACAGACCCAAGTAATTGGTATAGGACCTTCTGGTTCATCCACATTGTTACAATAATGGGGATCTTGGCCTATATACCCTACTCCAAGCTCTTTCATCTCTTCTCTTCCCCGGTTAACGTCTTGCAGCGGCCTTATGTGCCGACCTTCCTGACCCTGGAGGAACGAGAGGGGTTGCAAGGCGATTTCAGCCTGCGCCAGCTAATCTCCCTTGATGGCTGCACCCGGTGCAACCGCTGCGAAGTGGTCTGCCCCGCCTTTGTAGCTGGTGAACCCCTCTCACCCAGAAGGTTCCATCAGGAGGTCAAAGGGTTTGTAGGACAAAAGCATGGACTTAGGGCACGCTTCATCCTCCTTTTCAAAGGCCAAAAGGAGGACCTCTCTAAGGTGTCTGCGGTTCAAGGGGAATCAATGTGGTATTGCACCACCTGTCGTTCCTGCATGGAGGAGTGCCCTGTGTATGTGAATGGGATTGATATCATCAGGGAGGTAAGGACAGCCCTCATTGAGGAGGGGACCCAGGTTCCCGCCACCATCACTAAGGCCCTAGAAAGCATTTACAAATACAATAACCCCTGGGAGAGGCCCAAGGTCAAGAGGGCCCAATGGGCACAAGGGCTTGGGGTAAAAGATCTGTCCCAAGGGGATAAGGCGCCTTTACTCTACTACGTAGGCTGCACCCCATCCTACGATACTAGGCTCCAGGAGGTGGTCAAAGCCATAGTAGCCGTGTTGAAGGGGTGCGGGGTGGACTTTGCCATCCTGGGGAATGAAGAGCCCTGTTGTGGAGAGCCAGCACGCAGGCTGGGAGAGGATGGGCTCTTCGAGGAGTTGGTAATGAAAAATTTTGAGATCTTCGACCGTCTTCAAATCGAAGAGATGGTCACCACTTCCCCCCATGGCTTTCATTGCTTCAGAAATGAGTACCCGCCCATGATGAAGAAACTGGGAATTGAAGGAAATGGTCTTAAGGTACGCCATTACACCCAGTTGCTGGCGGAATTGATTAAAAGAGAAAAGGTACCCTGGGCAGCCAAGATCAAGATCCAGGTCACCTATCACGACCCATGTTATCTCGGACGTCACAACGGTATCTATGAGGAACCGCGCAGCATCCTGCGAGCCATCCCCGGGGTCAACCTTATAGAGATGCCCAGATCAAGAGATAGAAGCCTCTGCTGCGGAGGAGGTGGAGGCAGAATGTGGTTTGAGGCAGAAGAAGGGGGAAAGGTCTCTGAGCTTAGGGTCAGAGAAGCCGCTCAGACAGGCGCTGATGTCATTGCCACCGCCTGTCCTTTCTGCCTCAGTATGCTGACCGATGCCATAAAGACGGCAGGCCTAGAGGGAAAGATAGAGGTAAGGGATATTGCCGAGCTGGTACAAGAGGCCATGAAACGATAGGGAAAGGAGGGGTAATCCATGGATATCATCGTCTGTGTGAAGAGGGTGCCGGAGACGGCTGAGGTCGACCTAGCTATTGAGAGAGATGAGAAAGACATCGTCAAAAAGGACCTTGTTTTCGACATCAACGAGTGGGACAACTATGCCATGGAAGAAGCCGTGCGGATAAAGGAAAATATTGGGGGAACGGTAACGGCCGTAACCCTCGGTGAGGAAGACAGCAGAGAGACCCTCAGGAGGTGTCTGGCCATGGGGGCCGATAGGGCCATGATCCTCGCCGACCCCGCCTTGCAAGGTTCAGATGCCTATGCCACGGCCTTGGCCCTTCATCAAGCCATCAAGAAGGAACGGTATGATCTCATCCTCACCGGTGTGCAGGCCAGCGACGACGGTTACGCGCAGGTGGGAGGGATTCTTGCCGAGATGCTGGGTATCCCCCATGTTACCATGGTGACAAAAGTGGATATTCAAGGAAAGTTGGCCAAGGTTCGTCGCGAATTGGAAGGGGGGCTAGAGGAGGAACTAGAGGTAGAATTGCCCGCCCTGTTTACCATTCAGACAGGGATAAATGAACCTAGATATGTATCCATCATGGGGATCCGTAAGGCAAGAGGAAAGGAGATCAGGGAATTAATGGTAAAGGATCTGGAGCTCACAGAGGACGAGGTAGGCCAGAAAGGCTCTCAAATCCACCTAGAGAAGGTCTTTCTCCCCCCTGTGGAGAAAGAAGCAGAGATTATCCAAGGTGACCCGAGCCAGATATCCGAGAGGCTCCTTGAGATCATCAAAGAGAAAGGGGGGGTGATCTAAGATGGGAGACGTCTTTGTGTTGGCGGAACACCTTAGGGGAGAACTGAGGGAGGTCACCTTTGAGATGTTAAACAAAGGGCTTAAGATGACCGAAGATGTAGGAGGAGAGCTATACGCCATCTTGCTGGGGCACCAGGTAAGTCACCTGGCCGAGCAGTTGAAGGGATGGGCCCATAAGGTCTTGTTGGTCGATGACCCACAATTGGAGAACTTTAACTCCGAACCCTACCAAGTGGTCCTCTCTCACCTCATCAAGCACAGACGCCCCTCTTTGATCCTGATAGGCCATACCTCCTTCGGCATGGATCTGGCACCCAATCTGGCCGTTGAGCTGGGTTTCCCCCTAATCACCGATTGCATAGAGCTAAGGTGGGAGCCTGCCGGATTGCAGGCTACCCGCCAAATCTATGGAGGAAAGATCAACGCACAGGTCTCCGCCAGAGAATCCGACGGATATCTGGCCACGGTGAGGGTCGGTTCATTTTCAGCAGAACAAGGGGTGAGATTGACGGGTGAGATAGAGACCATTGCCTCCCCTTTGGCCGAGGAGATTAAATATAAGAGATTCATCCAATATATAGAAGCGGCCATCGCAGAAGTGGACATTACCCAGGCTGAGATCATTGTAGCGGTGGGCAGGGGTATTGGTGAGCAAGAAAACATAGCTATGGTGCAGGAACTAGCCGATGCCCTAGGAGGGGTAGTGGCCTGCTCCAGGCCCATCGTGGATAAAAAATGGCTCCCCAAGGAGAGACAAGTGGGGACATCGGGAAAGACGGTCAAGCCCAAGATTTATATCGCCCTTGGTATCAGTGGGGCCTTTCAACATGTAGCCGGCATTAAGGGGGCAGGTACCATCATCGCCATCAATAAAGACCCCAAGGCCCCCATATTCAGTGTAGCTGATTACGGGATCGTAGACGACCTGTTCAAGGTGATCCCAGTCTTAAAGGAAAAGGTTGAAGCCCTGAAATCGTAAAAGGGAGAGGCGAGATGGATTTTGAACTTACCGAAGAACAGAGGGATATCAAGAAGGCGGCCAAGGAATTCGCCGAAGGTGAATTCGATAAAGAGCTGGCCCTAGAACTGGAGCGGGAACATAAGTTCCCATGGGATATTTGGAAGAAGGCCTGCGAATTGGGCTTTATCGGCATCCACTTCCCCGAAGAATGGGGGGGAGGTGGATATGGCATCTTTGAAAATGCCCTGGTAGTAGAGGAATTCTGCAGAGTGGACTCGGGGATAGGTATTGCCCTGAGTCTGGCCGATTTCTCCTCTGAGATCATCCTTAGGTTTGGCACCCAAGAACAGAAAAAGACCTTTCTCATCCCCATAACGGAAGGGAAGGCTATCTCATCAGGAGGGTTTACCGAACCGGATCATGGCAGTGATATCACCATCATGTCCACCCAGGCGGTCAGAGATAGAGATGAATTTGTCATCAATGGCACCAAGACTTTCATCACCAACGGGACCATCGCTGACTTCACCATCGTCCTGTGTCAGACCGACTTTGATGCCAGTCCTCCCTATCGGGGGCAGTGCACCATCATTGTAGAAAAGGGCAGAAAGGGCTTCGAGGCCAACGAAATCGGGGAAAAGATGGGAATCAAAATGACGTCCACCGCCGAACTGTCCTTTCGCGATGTGCGGGTACCGGTAAGCAACTTAGTGGGGGAAGAAAAGCGTGGATTTTATCAAGTGCTGGAATTCTTCGATGAAAGTCGCATAGAGATCGCCGCCCAAGCTGTAGGTATCGCCCAGGGGGCCTACGAACGGGCCCTGAACTATGCAAAAGAGAGAACGCAGTTTGGGAAAAAGATCGCTCAGTTTCAGGTCATACAGCACAAGCTTGCCGAGATGGCCACCAAGATAGAGACTGCCAGGCTGCTGCTTTACAAGGCGGCCTGGAACTTCGATCAGGGCAGAATAGATCCCAAGCTCACCTCCATGGCCAAATTTTATGCGGGCAGGGTGGCTGTGGAGGTAACCGATGAGGCCATCCAGATCTTCGGCGGCTATGGTTATACCACAGAATATGAAGTAGAGCGCTTTTATCGCGATGCCAGAATCACCGAAATCTATGAGGGAACCCGAGAGATACAGAAAAACACTATCTCCAGCGCCATCTTGGGGAAGCTGAAATAGGAGGAATACCTTATGTCTAGAAAGAGGTTGTCTCAGGGGATGATCCAAGTCTATACAGGAAACGGAAAGGGAAAGACCACCGCAGCGCTTGGCCTCGCCTGCCGGGCGGTGGGCCACGGCTATAAGGTCTTTGTTATTCAGTTTATGAAGGGAGACATCGAATATGGTGAACTGGAAACGGCGAAAAGATTGGCCCCCTACCTGACCATTAGACAGATGGGGCGAAAGTACTTTGTGAGCCGCGAAAACCCCGACCCTGAGGATGTGAAGCTTGCTCAAGAGGCCTTGGCATTGGCTACAGAAGTGATAATGGGGGGGGAATACGATATCGTGATCCTTGATGAGGTCAATGTAGCCCTGGATTTTGGGTTGATAAAAAAAGAGGAGGTATTGAAGTTGATGGATGAACGTCCATCAAACGTTGAATTGATCCTCACGGGACGCTATGCCGCCGAGGAGATCATCGGGAAGGCCGATTTAGTTACCGAGATGAGAGAAGTAAAACATTACTACCAAAAGGGAATCCAATCCAGAGAGGGAATAGAAAAATAACCCGAGGGGGTGGTTGTCATGTTTAACAAGGAAAAGATCGAGGCTATTATCAAGGAAAGGCAAAGGTGGGAGGAAGAGATCCTGCAGGACTCCCTGGAGACCTTGCCTGAGAGCCGGAATACTTTTACCACCATCTCAGGTCTTGGGGTAAAGAGGCTGTACACCCCTGAGGATATCAAAGACCTTGACTATGAAAGGGACCTAGGTTTCCCCGGTCAGTACCCCTTCACCAGGGGTATTCATCCCACCATGTACCGGGCCAGGGTCTGGACCATGCGGATGTTCTCCGGCCTGGGAACCGCTGAGGACACCAACCGGCGCTTCAAGTACCTCTTAGAACATGGGGAGACGGGCCTGAGCATCGCCTTTCACTTCCCGACCTTAATGGGATACTGCAGTGACGATCCAATGGCCAGAGGTGAAGTGGGCAAGTGTGGGGTGGCCGTCGATACCCTGAAGGACATGGAAATCCTTTTCGATGGGATACCGATGGATAAGATCACCACCTCTATGACGATCAATCCCCCTGCAGCGGTGCTGTTGGCCATGTACATCGTTACGGCAGAAAAGCAAGGGGTAAGCAAGAAAGAGATCGGAGGCACCATCCAAAACGACATGTTGAAGGAATTCATTGCTCAAAAGACCTTTATGCTTCCTCCAGAGCCTTCTCTGCGCATCATTGTGGACACCATAGAGTACTGCGCCAAGGAGGTCCCCAAGTGGAATACCATCAGCATAAGCGGGTATCATATCCGTGAGGCAGGCTCCACCGCCGTACAAGAACTTGCCTTCACCCTGGCCGACGGGCTTACCTATGTCCAGGCCTGTGTCGATAGAGGAATGGACGTAGATGAATTCGCTCCCAGGCTCTCCTTCTTCTTCAACGCCCATATAGACTTCTTCGAGGAGATCGCCAAGTACAGGGCAGCCCGTCGGATGTGGGCCAGATTTATGCGGGAGCGCTTCGGTGCAAAGAACCCCCGGTCTTGGATGCTGCGTTTTCACACGCAGACAGCAGGTTGTTCCCTTACCGCTCAACAACCCTATAACAATATAATCCGCACAGCCTATGAGGCCATGGCCGCTGTACTGGGAGGAACACAGTCACTGCATACCAACTCCCTGGATGAAGTCTTGGCGCTTCCCACAGAGGAGGCTGTAACTATTGCCCTGCGCACTCAGCAGATCCTTGCGGAGGAGACAGGGGTAATCAACACAATAGACCCCTTAGCCGGTTCTTACTTCGTGGAGGCCCTCACGGACAAGATGGAGGAGGAGGCAATGAGGTATATCGATAAGATAGAGGCCATGGGAGGGATGATTGCAGCCATCGAAAAGGGCTATCCTCAGATGGAGATCGCTGATGCCGCTTATAGGTTCCAGAGAGATATAGACAAGGTGAACCGGACCTTGGTGGGGGTAAACAAATATATCACCGATCATCCACCTGTGGAGATTTTGCGAATCGATCCCGAGGTGGAACGCAGGCAAATCGCCAGGCTTCAAGAGGTGAGACAAAAAAGAGACAACAAAAAGGTTAAGGAACGCCTGCAGCAGCTTCGCCATGCGGCACAGGGAAAGGAAAACCTCATGCCTTACATTATCGAGTGCGTCCGGGAGTATGCCACTATTCAGGAAATCTGCGATGTCTTCAGAGAGGTCTTCGGGAGATATCAAGATCCAGGTCTGTTCTAGATGGGGGGTGAGAGAAATGGGCGAGGAGCGTAAGGTAAGGATAATGATCGCCAAACCTGGCCTAGATGGCCATGACAGGGGAGCGAGGGTGATTGCCAGGGCCCTCAGGGATGCGGGCTTTGAGGTGATATATACGGGGCTACATCAATCTCCTGAACAGATAGTAGCGGCCGCCATCCAGGAAGACGTGGATGCCGTAGGTTTGAGCAACCTATCGGGGGCCCATACATACCTTTTCCCCCGCGTGGTGGAGCTTCTGCGGGAACAAGGGGCCGACGATATCGTGGTATTTGGCGGAGGGATCATCCCTGATGAAGACATCCCCAAGTTAAAGGAGGCAGGAATCAAGGAGGTCTTTACCCCGGGAACCCTTCTGGAGGACATTATAAAGTGGGTAAAGGAAAACATCAAACCAAGGAGATAAAAAGGGGGGGTGATAGAGAGGAAAATTTTACAAAGAGGACAATGAGAAGACCCATTTTGCAAATTGGTAGGACCTTATAGATCTCAGAAAGGAGGTTGGTTCATGACCAAACGAGTAGCTATTATCGGCATCGGCACTACGGGTTTTAGGGCAACTACCCCAGATCTCTCCTATCGGGAGTTGACCTATGAAGCAGCTACCAAGGCCTATCTGGACGCCGGGATTGAGCCCAAGGACGTAGATGCCTTTGTCAGCACTGCTGAGGACTTTTTTGAAGGCTATAGTATAGCGGATGAATATTCACCTGATCAATTGGGGGCGGTACTGAAACCTATCTATACAATTCCCGGCGATTTTATCCACTCCTTGGCCTCAGCCTATATGATGATACTGTCGGGAATAGGGGATATCATGGTAGTCCAGGGAATGTCCAAGGCATCAAATATGCTGACTCTATCGGAGTTGGTGACATTTGCGATGGATCCCATCTATAACCGGCCCTTAAAGGAAAGCCCTCATGCTGTGGCAGGGATGGAGATGGCGAGATTTATGTATGAAACAGGCACAACTCGAGAGCAATGTGCAAAGGTAGTGGTAAAGAACAAAAAGAATGCCTTGACCAATCCATTGGCAGGTCATGGGGTCCTCATCGATCCGGACTATGTCCTTAATTCCGAAATTGTCTCCTTCCCACTGACCCAGATGGACATTAGCCCCCACTCCGATGGAGCGGTAGTTGTTGTATTGGCAGAGGAAAAAACGGCTAAGAGCCTCTCTGATAAACCGATCTGGATCAGGGGAATTGGATGGTGCTCCGATACCCCTGGTCTGGAAACGCGAAACTGGGCAGAGGCCGTTTACGCCCAGATAGCCGCTGAGATGGCCTATAAAATGGCTGGGATTCGTTATCCGAGAAAGGAAATCAACTTTGCAGAGGTAAACGACGAGTTCTCCTATAAAGAGCTCCAGCACCTTGAAGCGATGAGGATTTGTAAAAAGGGTGAAGCCGGCCCTCTAACAGAGATGGGGGGGACAGAAATTGACGGAGAGTTTCCGGTCAACCCCTCTGGGGGTTGTCTCGGAGTGGGAAATCTCTATGAACTCAACGGAGGCCATAAAGTCTTGGAAGTGGTCAGACAACTAAGGGGCGAGGCTGGAAAGAACCAACTCAAAGATGTAACCACAGGCATTGCCCAGAGTTGGAGGGGTATCCCCACGACAACCGGAACAGTAGTAATCCTTAGCAATTAAAGGGAGGTGAGATTGATGAGGAGAGTCGCCATTGTCGGAGCAGGTTTGACCAAGTTTTACCGTAATGTTCAGGAAACACCTAAAGAACTGGCCTATGAGGCGGCAAAGATGGCCTTGGACTCCTGTGAGATGAAGCTTTCAGACATTGATTGTGTCGTTATCGGTACGGCCCCTGATGCATTTGATGGCCTTCACATGAAGGGAGAATATCTCACTGATGGTTCAGGTGGCTATCGAAAGCCTTACATGAGGCATTATGTCGGAGGTGGAACAGGGGTGCTTTCTCCGATACATGGATGGTTTCATGTCGCCTCAGGGATGTTCGATACCTGCCTTGTAGTTGCAGAAGAGAAGATGTCCAGCGCCTATCCCCACCCCGCTGGCGCATTTCTCACCATCTTCGACCATACCACAGAACAACCCCTCTACCCTACCCTCATTTGGATCTTTGCCATCGAGATGAACCGATTCATGACCACTTATGGTTATAGAAAAGAAGACATTGCTTTGGTCGCCGTGAAGAATAAAAAGAACGCCATGGACCATCCGTCTGCCCAATTACCGGGAGAAATTACCGTCGAAGATGTCTTAAATTCCGAAATAATGGCTTGGCCAGTGAACAGGCTTGATATTAGCCCCACCAGTGATGGAGCCGCCGCCATTGTATTGGCGGCCGAACATGTAGCTCGCCGTGTAACTGAGAAGCCGATTTGGATAGATGGTGTGGGATGGGCCTTGGATACCGCCTATTGGTGTACCAGAGACCTTTACTACCCTGACTATGTGGAGGTAGCGGCCCGCATGGCTTATAAGATGGCGGGGATTAAAGAACCCTCCAAAGAGATCCATATTGCTGAGCCCTATGATCCCTTTACCTACAAGGAGCTCCACCATATTGAAGGCCTATTGCTTTGCAAGAGGGGAGAGTCGGTTCAGATGCTCCTTGACGGTGTGACCCAAAGGACGGGCAATCTTCCTTGTTGCCCATCAGGAGGGGCATTGGGGGTTGGAAACCCCATCGCCGCAACAGGCCTCATGAAAATTATCGAGATCTTTCTCCAACTCAGGGAGGAGGCTGGCAAAAGACAGGTCCCTGGCAAACCCACATGCGGTGTAGCCCAGGCATGGGGCGACCTGATGCAGGTTGGAACTGTGGTAGTAATGAGAAGTTGAGAAAAAGGAGGTGGAGAGATGGAGATCATGGAAAAAGATGTGGCCAAAACCGCAACTAAACTTAAGACCCAACAGATCTTAGAAGGGAAGGTCCTCTCGGTAAAATGGGAACCAAACCTTAAATATGCATGGGACAACGGTCCAGCGCTCGGTCGATATTTGGCCGAACTCAAAAACGGTAGGATCATCGCCAAAAAGTGTAACAAATGTCACCGTATAATGATACCCCCTAGGATGTTCTGCGAGCTATGCTGGAGGCCCACGGATGAATGGGTCTTCGTCAAGGATACGGGCATCGTAAATACCTGGGTGGTTAGTTATGTAGATTGGAAGGCAGGACGTCTAGACATTAAAGGTGGGGTAAGACCCATCACACCAGCAGTGATCGAGATCGATGGTGCCTCCAAGGGGATGGGCATCCTCCACCTTCTGGATGAAGTAGATCCTTGGAAGATCTACCGGGGGATGAGGGTAAAAGCGGTGTGGAAGCCAGCTGAAGAGAGAATTGGAGCGATTACGGATATCAAATATTTCAAACCAATTGAGTAAGGAGGTGAAGATATGGCGTTGATCGAGCGGTATCAGAAGACAACAGACATCACCTATTGGGAAGGCCGAATCCCAATGAGTTATATTTACACTGTTGGAAGGGCAGGAGAAAAATTCTTCCGTGAGATTATAAACGGAAGGATCTTTGGGGCTCGCTGTGACACGTGCGCAGTAACCTATGTCCCCCCCAGAACCTATTGCGAGAGGTGTTTCGCTAGATTGGAGGATCATTATGTGGATGTCGGGACAAGAGGAACCGTCCATACCTTTACCCAATCCTACGAGGCATACGATGGGACAAGAAAGGAGAGTCCTTCAATAGTCGCCGTGATCAGGATAGATGGAACCGATGGCGGCCTCGTCCATTGGTTGGGGGAAATCGATTTTAAGGATGTTTACTTCGGAATGCCGGTGGAGGCGGTATTTAAACCAAAAAAGGATCGGGAAGGAAGTATCTTAGACATCAAATACTTTAGGCCAATAAAATAGAAATGACCCCCATGCCCTGACGAACACAATGAAGTGTAAAAATACAGCTTTA
>QMLM01000034.1 GCA_003646745.1 Deltaproteobacteria bacterium
AGATGTGGCCGAGGGGTCCCTCTGCAATCTGGGGGGTAGTGCCGCCAATCCAGTACTGACTACCTTGCGCTATTTCCGCGATGAGTACGAGGCTCATGTAATGCAGAAACGGTGTCCTGCCCTGGTCTGCAAGGATCTTATAGCCTATTATATCCTACCTGAGAAGTGTGAGAAGGGCTGCGAGCATTGTGTCCTCACCTGCCCTACCGAGGCGATTGTAAGCGATGAGAAGACAAGGGCAAAGAGGATCCAGCAAGATAAATGTGTCAAATGTGGCACTTGCCTAGAGGTATGCCCTCCTGAGTATAATGCTGTCATAAAGGTCTCTCCCCCGGATAGGATAAAGGAGCTGGAGGCAAAGATAGGTGGCTGAGGAATATGTGCAGCTGATCATAGATGGAAGGAAGGTAAAGACGAGAAAAGGAGAGAAGATCCTTTGGGCCGCCCTCGATGCGGGGATAGAGATACCTCATCTATGTGCCATCAGGGAGGCAAATCCGCCTCTTGGTTCATGTAGGCTCTGCTTTGTAGAGGTTGAAGGCAGAGGGGTGGTCGCCTCTTGTATTGAACCTGTGAGAGAGGGGATGGTGGTCCATACGGATGGTCAGAAGGCGAAGGCCTTGAGGAGAAGGGCCATGGAGCTGTTGCTCGCCTATCATCCCTTAGAGTGCAAGACCTGCGTCAAAAAGGGGAAGTGTGAGTTCTTCCAGCTAGCCGTCTCCATGAAGGTAAAAAAACCCAAAAACTTCCGGCCCTTTCCTCGAGAGGAGTTGCCCGTCGATGAAAGCCATCCCCAAATTGTCTGGGACCCGAACAAATGCATTCTTTGCGGGAAGTGTGTGTGGGTGTGTAAGGAAAAGGTGGGGATGGTCCCCTTTGACTTTGTGCGCAGAGGTTATGAAATGAGGCTTACCACCTTTTTGGGAAGGCCTCTCGGCGAGACCAATTGCACAGGTTGCGGGCAGTGTGTGGAGGTATGTCCGGTGGCGGCATTATATTTTAAAGAAGGGGCGAAAAAGGGGTGAGACTGGGGGAGCGATGGCAGAGGGTTTCAATTTTATAGCCACAGGTGTTGGGAGTCTCCCACATCGAGATCCCAGAGATGCCTGTGAGATCGTCTTCTCTTACATGCCGGAGGCCCCTCACTGGCCTCAACTACCCCGGTTGGATCCTCGGGAGGGGATGATCGACCAATTTCTCGATGGTATGCCAGGATTGGTCCAGGAGGATGGCAAGGTGTTTTTGCGCAGTCCCTTTGAGCCCCATGAGGAATGGGATGAATTTTTCTCCCGGTATGAAGAGGGAGACTTAAATTATTTTGCTATAAAGCCGGAGAGGGCACGGGGTCTTTATGCATTTCTTGAGCTTTTAAAGCAATATGATGTCCCCTTTGTAAAGGGCCAGGTCACTGGTCCTATCACCTTAGGGCTTTCCCTTAAAGATGAAGGGGGGAGATTGTCTCTTTTCGATGAGGGCCTTCGAGATATGATTGTAAAGGTGGTTTCCATGAAGGCCAGGTGGCAAGAGCGGGTTTTCAGCGAGGTGTTACCGAAGGCAAAGAGCATCATCTTCTTCGATGAGCCCACCCTCAGCGCCTATGGAAGCCCCTACATGAACCTATATGAGGAGATGGTGGTAGATACCCTCAGGGAGGCGACCAAGGGACTGCGGGGATATAAGGGCGTTCATATCTGTGGCAATACGGACTGGCCCATGGTCATGAGAGTGGGATTTGACATCATTGACTTTGACGCATATAATCACCTCTCAAGTTTTGTTTTATATGCAGAAGAGATAAAAACGTTTTTTGAAAAAGGGGGAGCAGTGGGATGGGGGATTGTCCCCACAGAGGCAGAGGCCCTCGAGAAGGCTGCCATTGAAGGACTGCTGGCGAGATTGGAAGGGGGGTTTACCTATCTCAGGGAGAGGGGTATAGCTGAAGGTGCGATCTATAAGGGTTCTTTGATTACCCCCAGTTGTGGTACGGGCTTGTTGAGCAAAGACGAGGCGAAAAAGGTTTATGAGAGCACAAGACAGATCAGCGCTTTTTTCAGAAAAGGACCTGTAAGTAGTAAGGGGTCAAAAATTGCTTGACTTATCCGTTTTTGGGAAGGTAGAATTTGTGAAAATATAGACAAAACGGAGGTGAGTTTCTAATGATCTTGATAGGAGAAAGCATCCATGTAATTGCGAAGGATGTATCTAATGCCATAAAAGAGAGGAATTCAAAGGTAATTCAAGAACTGGCTATAGCTCAGGCCAAGGCTGGAGCTGACTATATAGATCTAAATGTCGGGCCAGCTAGGAAGGACCCTGAAGAGATGATGCAATGGATAGTGGACGTGGTTCAGGAGGTTGTGGACCTTCCCCTCTCCATAGATACCATGAACCCTGTGGCCATGGAGGCTGGCTTGAAGGCGTGTAAGAAGAGGCCCCTCTTGAATTCTGCTTCGAACAAGACCGAGAGTAAGCAACAGATGCTTCCCCTTGCACAGAAATATGACTGCGATGTCGTCATATCAGTTATAGCCGATTATGGAATGCCTCCTGATCTCGATGCACGGGTTTCAAGCATCCTCGAGGTGGTGGAGCATGCCAACAACCTCGGGATACCAAATGAGAGGATTTGGGTTGATCCTATAATCCTACCCATAAGCACGGCTGGTGAAGGTCAGCGCCATGCAGAGGCAGATCTGGAGTTTATAAAGATCCTTCCCGATCTCCTTCCAGATGTGAAGTCAACGGTGGGGCTCTCCAATGTCTCCAATGGGATCCCAAAGGAACTTCGCCCCATACTCAATCAGACGTTTTTGGTTATGCTCCAGAGGAATGGACTCTATTCGGCCATTGCAGACGTCCTCGACGAGGACCTTGTTCGTTTAGCCAGAGGTGAGATGGAGGATATTACCAATTTAATCTATAGGGTAATGGATGGGGAAGAGATAGACTTTTCTTCCCTTTCCGACAAGGAGAGGGATTTTGTGAAGACGGCAGAGGTCATTATGGGCAAGACCCTTTACTCTGACGCTTGGCTCGAGGTTTAAACTTTATAAAGGAGGGTGGATGATGGAGTATAAGGCACCAATAGAATCTTACCCTGGGGTGGTGAGGGAGGTGACGATAGGTAAGGGGAATAAGGCCATAAAGCTCGGGGGTGAAAACATCTTACCACTTCATTTTTTTGATGAGGGTTCTCGCCCCAATGCCCCAAAATTTGCCTTAGAGCTGTGGGATATGAAGCCGGAGGACTGGCCTGAGTGGGGAATTGAGCCCTTTAAGGACGTAATCTCAGATCCTGTTGCCTGGGGGAAGAAATGTGAGTCCTATGGGGCGGATGCGGTTTGCCTCAGGTTGGTGAGCACTGACCCATCGGTGAAGGATAGCCCCCCAGAGCAGGCGGCCGAGATAGCCAAAAAGGTGGCGGAGGCGATAAATGTCCCTCTTATCGTCTATGGCTCAGCGGATGCCGATAAAGATGCCCAGGTTCTCCCCAAGGTAGCCTCCTCCTGCAGCGGGATGAACCTCCTTTTGGGTCCGGTCCTAAAGGAAAATTATGAAGTGGTGGCTAAGGTTGCCTTAGACCATGGCCACACATTGATCGCCCAAACCCCTGTGGACATCAACCTTTTAAAGGAACTAAACGTAAGGCTCAGCAAATTTTGTCCCTTGGATAGGGTAGTGATAGACCCCTTGTCTTCAGCCCTGGGCTATGGGTTCGAGTATACCTTTAGCCTAATGGAGCGGGTGAAGCAAGCTGGGGTGATCTTCAAGGATGAGATGACCCAGATGCCGATAATAGCTGATCTGGGGACAGAGTGTTGGAAGACAAGGGAGGCAAAGGAGAGCAAAGAACAGGCCCTGATTTGGGAAGGGGTAACGGCCCTTTCTTTTCTTCTAGCTGGGGCAAATGTCCTAGTATTGAGGCATCCCGATACCTTGAATTTAATAAGAGAAATAACCGGAGGTAATGGAAAATGAGCGAAAAGAAAGAGATGAGAGATTTAGTTGAAAAGTTGACCAAAAAGCAGGAGGAGATCAGGGAACTTATCAAGGCAGAGATTGAATGGGAGCCGGTTGGCCCTACGCCTATGCCTGAGGTAGCTGATCTCAGAAACTGGGATATGAGGCTACTTAAGACATACAAACCCTGGTATGCCCCCTTTTGTGATCTCTGTTGTCTATGTACCTATGGAAAGTGTGACCTTACTCAGGACAGAAGGGGGGCCTGTGGCATAGACATAGGTACACAACAGGCGAGGATAGTTCTTTTGGCGTGCCTTATGGGGTGTTCGGCCCATGCCGCCCATGCAGGCCATATACTTGAATACCTGATAGACAGATATGGGCCGGACAAGAAGATAGACTTGGGTACCTTTATTGAGGTTGAGGCCCCGAATATCAGGACGGTCACGGGGCTCAAGCCTGAGACCTTGGGGGATCTCAAAAACGCTATAGAATACGTCTATAAGGAGATCACCCATCTGCTCGATTCGACCCACTTTGGGCAGGAGGGCAGTGCCCTTGACTATGAGTCCAAGGCCCTGCACGCCAGTATGCTCGACCATGTGGGGATGGAGGTGGCGGATATCGCCCAGATAGTGGGTTTTAACTACCCTACCTCTGTTGCCGACACCCCGTTGGTCGAGATGGGATGGGGCTCGATCGATAAGTCCAAACCCGTGATTTTGGTGGTCGGTCATAACCCCGCTACCTCTACTGTGGTCATAGACTATTTGCGGGAGAATGGGCTTGAGGATAAGATCGAGGTCTGCGGGATATGTTGCACCGCTCTGGAGACGACCAGATACTCTGATAAGGCGAAGATCGTCGGTCCCCTTTCCCGGCAGCTTTTCTTTGTCAGGACGGGGATTGCCGATGTGATAATGACCGATGAACAGTGTATTAACACCAATATGCCTGAGGAGGCATCGAAGGTCGGCTCTGCCCTCATAGCTACCCTGGATAAGGCGATGTATGGCCTTGAGGATGCCACGGAGATGGACACCGACGAGATAATAAAGAGGATGACGGAGAATAAAGAGCACTTCGCCATCTTGGAGCCTGCAAAGGCGGCGGAGGTAGCGGCGAAGGTGGCGATGAAAATCGCCCCACAGAGAAAAAAGGAGCTCTTGAGCGAGGAAGAGGCCAAAAAACTCGCGGAGAAATGCACCGATTGCGGGATATGTGAGAGGGCATGTCCAAATCTTTTCTCCATAGGGGATGGAATAACTGAGATGGCGAAGGGCAATTTCGAACCTATGAAGGAGCTCTTTAACCTCTGCATTGGTTGTGGTAAGTGCGAGCGGGAATGCCCACAAGGGGTGCCTATATTCCGGTTGATGCAGGTGGCGGCTAGCAAGGAGACCTGGAAGGTGAGGGCAGGAAGGGGCGCTGTTATGGATACCGAGATCAGAAAGGTGGGGGCACCGATAACCCTAGGGACAATCCCTGGCATTGTTGCCTTCGTTGGCTGCTCCAACTGGCCTGATATTAGGGATATTGCCGAGATGGTGGATGAGTTCGCCAGAAGGAAGTATATCGTTGTGCTCACCGGGTGTTCAGCCATGGTCGCAGGAATATGGAAGGATAAAGAGGGAAGGACCGTATATGAAAAATATCCTCCGGATTTTGATGCCGGCGGAGTGGTGAACATCGGTTCCTGTGTCTCCAATGCCCATATCTCTGGGGCGGCCATAAAGATAGCCAATATATTTGCCAGCCTCCCCCTGCGGGCAAACTACGAGGTAATTGCCGATTATGTGCTAAACAGGGTGGGTGCCTGCGGGGTGGCCTGGGGTGCGATGAGCCAAAAGGCCGCCTCCATCGGTACCGGGTTCAACAGACTAGGCGTTCCTGTAATATTGGGCCCCCATTCCTCCAAGTATAGGAGGCTTTATCTCTCGAGGAAGGAAGAGGATGATTGGACGGTGATGGATGCTAGGAAGAGAGAGCTTGTAGATACGGGAGAACCTTCACCTGAGCATTTGGCCTATGTAGCCGAGACAAAGGAAAAGGCCATGATAATGATCCCCAAGCTCTGCATAAGGAAGAACGACACTCCGCAAGGCAGATCGATCAAGCTCAATCACTACATCTCCCTCTATAAGAAGTATATGGGTGGTGGTCTTCCCGAGGACCTTCACCTCTATATCCGAAGGGCTGCGGACATCCCCCTTGTATATAGGAAAGAGGTAATGCCCTATTTGGAGAAGATCGGCTGGAAACCAAAGGAGCCGGTGGGGCTTCCCACACTCATCGGGACCTATCCATCGAAGGTCTCCATCGACTCAGTCATACATTAAGGAGGTGAGAAGATGGCTACAATACCGCTTCATCGGGTAAATGTCCTGACAGGGATAAAGGGGGCTACGATCCTGGAGGATCCAGGACAATTCACCAAGCAGATCGCGAAGGCAAAGAGGCCCTTGCTCGTCCTTGGTCCACGCCTTTTGGAATGGTCTTTAGACGGTAAAATTGTCTTGGAGTATGCCCTTGATATAGCCAAGGCTGCCAATATCCCGATCTGCGCTACATCTCATCTAAAGGGGAAGCTGACAGAGCTTGGGGTTACACCAGATAGCGTTTACGACGTCGTGGAGATAGTGAATGCCCTCAAAGATCCCGATTGGAAGGGTGTCAAGGGAGAAGGGAATCACGATCTGGTGATCTTTTTCGGGATAAGGAGCGATCTACAAAACCAGTGTCTCTCGGTGCTCAAACACTTTGCCTTCGGTCATCTAAAGACCATGACCTTGGATAAGTATTACTTCCCGCATGCAGATTTTTCCCTCAATAATATAAGAAAGGATAAGGATTGGAAGGCATTTTTGGAAGATCTAACAAAAAGTTTGCAAACAAAAAGTTAAGCTAGAAATAAAGTCTTAGTCAAGGAGGTATTAAGATGGACTGGCATTCAGATATTGGCCCACAATATGAGGGTGAGGTTGTGAGAAAAGAAGAGCTGTGGATTGAGTTTGGCGGTCCTAAGGTAGAGCGCAAGTTTGAACACGTGAGGTTGAGGGATCCGAACGAGATCGAACACGAGAAGGTTGAGCTTATTGGCCCTGATCTCAAGGACCTGAAGGAGGAGGGCAGCTACCCCATAGGTATAATGATCGATGTGGCAGGGGCAGAACTGGATGAAGATGCTATGGGTATCCTCGAGCGAAGGATCCATATGTTTACCAATTTTATCGAGTGCTGGTATCACATGAACCAAAGGGATGCCGTGTGGATCAGGTTAAATAAGGCCTGTGCTGAAAAGGGGTGGGAGACGTTAAGGGAGTTTGGAGAGATCCTGATATTCCTCTACACCTCAGAGCTGCCGATTATCGAAAAAATTCAGGTCACCATTATCACCGATCTCAATGAGATAGAGAAGGTCTTCCCTGAGGTCAAGGCGAGGTGGGAGGCCAGAGATGAGAGGGCGAGACAGCTAAACGATGAAGATGTGGATACCTTCTATGGCTGTGTGTTGTGTCAGAGTTTTGCCCCCACTCATATTTCGGTGATCACTCCAAACAGGATCGCCAACTGTGGGGCAATAAACTGGTTTGATGGCAGGGCGGCTGCCAAGATAGACCCAGAGGGGCCGATATTCGCCATCCCCAAAGGAGAGCTTATAGATCCTATAAGGGGTGAATACACGGGGGTCAATGAAGTGGTGGCACAAAGGTCTCTCGGGGCGATGATAGAGTGTATTTATACAGTGCCTTTGAACATCCTCACACCTCCTGTGGCTGTTTTGAGGCCATTGTCTTTTACATCCCTGAGGTGGATGCTTTTGGGATAGTCCACAGGGACTATAAAGGAGAGACGGTAATTGGTGAGACCTTTTCCCATATGGCTGGTGAGACCTCAGGGGGAAGGCAGGTGGAAGGGAGATTGGGAACGGGTTTGGAGCAGATAAGATCTCCCAAGTTCATCCAGAAAGATGGAGGGCTTCACAGGGTGGTCTGGATGCCGAAGGAGATCAAGGAGAGGTACAGGGAGGTGATTGAAGCCAAAGGTTTATATGACAAGATAGCCACCGAGGAGGACGTCAAAAACACTGATGAACTTATGGCCTGGTTGGATGAGCACAAACACCCCTGGCTTTTGGGAGAGGTTGAGCTCCCTGAGTAAAAATAACATAAAGGGAGGGATATAAGATGCCACTTTCGGGGACACAGATTGCCAAGTTATTGCCTAACAAAAAAGGCTGCCGCGAGTGTGGGTTCCCCACCTGTTTCGCCTTTGCCATGAAGCTTGCCTCTGGAGGGACCACCCTAGATAAATGTCCTTACCTTACCCCTGAGGCGAAGGCCCAGCTTGAGGAAGGGTTAGCCCCCTTAATGAAGCTGGTCACCGTAGGCACGGGCGTAAATAAGTTGGAGATAGGTGATGAAGAGGTGGTCTATCGACATGAGAAGACCTACAAGCATCCTACAGGGATTGCCATTTTGATCTCAGACAAGGAGGAGGAGGCAAAGGTTGAGGAGAAAGTCAGGAAGGTGATGGAGCTTCAATTTACCTGGATAGGCCTCACCCTCAAGGCCGATTTAGTGGCCCTGCAGTTTGAATCTGGCGATCGCTCAAGGTTCTTGGCCTTGGTTAAGAAGGTCATTGCCTTAGCGGATCTGCCCTTGATGTTAATCTGTGAGGATACCGACCTGCTCTTTGAGGCTTACGGTATATGTGCTGACAGGAGGCCACTGCTTTATCCCATTACTGAGAAGAACATTGACGCTGTAATCCCCAAGATAAAGGAGAGGCCTACCCCCATTGTGGTTCGGGCCGATGGGGTGGCACAGCTTGTACCTCTAACCGCCAAATTAAAGGAGGAAAAGATTGAAGAGGTTGTCCTAGATCCAGGATCTAAGAATATATTTGACGCAATTAGAGATCAGACCTTTATAAGGCGGGCGGCGATAAAGCAGGAATTCAGGGCTCTGGGCTATCCAACGGTGGTATTCCCCTGTTTTTTAGCCGAGGGTGGGATAAAGGAGGCAGTGGTGGCCTCTGCGTTCATCATCAAATTTGCTGGGATAATTGTCCTTTCTGATTTCGACCGCTTTTCCCTATTCCCCCTGCTTGTGGAAAGACTCAATATCTATACCGATCCCAGAATCCCGATGGCTGTGGAGGCGAAGGTCTACGAGGTAGGGACACCCGATGAATATTCCCCTGTCTTGGTTACCAGCAACTGGGCCTTGACCTACTTCTTGGTTTCCACACAGATAGCCAACAGCAAAGTCTCGGCTTGGCTCGCCGTGACAGAGTCAGAGGGGCTCGGTCCACTGACTGCCTGGGCAGCAGGGAAGTTCAACGGGGATGTCATTGCAAAGCTCTTCAAGCAGACCGAGATAGCAAATATGGTGAAACACAAAAAGCTGGTTATTCCCGGGAAATGTGCTAGGATTAAGGGAGAAACAGAGGAAGCCTTAGGCTTTGAGTGGGAAGCAGTTGTCGGTCCCAACGAAGCAGGAGGGATACCCGCTTGGTTGCCGGGCTTTGCGAAGCAAGTGAAAGAAGGAGCTGCTAAGGCATAAAAGGAGGATGTATGCCCACTACTATAGCTATTGCGGGAAAGGGGGGCACAGGCAAAACGGCTATCTCGGCACTGCTTATTCGCTTTTTGGCAAAGCACAGTCCACCTGTTCTGGCAGTCGATGGAGATCCTGCTACCAATCTTCATATAGCCCTTGGTCTTCCTTTGGATGACCAGACCAATACCATCGGTGGGATTCGGGAGTACATGGAGCATAGGATATATAAGGAGGGGTTTGATCCTGGGGTTCCTAAGCAAGATTGGCTTGATATGAAGATAAGGGAAGGGTTGGTAGAATCTAAAGGATTAGATCTTTTGGCCATGGGGAGGTCGGAGGGACCAGGATGCTACTGTGCTGTAAATCACATGCTGCGTTCCACGCTTAGCCGCCTTTCTAAAAGTTATAGATTTGTAGTGATAGATAATGAGGCTGGGATGGAACACATCAGTCGCCAGACCACCACCGATGTAGATACACTGCTGCTTATCTCCAACCCCACTGTTGCGGGTGTGCTTGCAGCAATTAGGGCCCAGAAGCTGATTCGTGAGCTCAGAAATAAGGTAAGGAGGATCTATCTCGTTCTCAACCGGGTGAATGAAGAGCTTCCTGATAGGCTGACCAGCCTCCTTGAGGAGGGGGAGCTGGAGCTGCTTGCAAAGATACCGGAGGATCCCTACATAGAGGGGCTTGAGGCGGAAGGTAGGCCGTTGACAGGACTCCCGCAAGATTCGCCTTTGCGCAAAGGGGTATTGGAAATCCTGACTAAGCTTCGTTTTGTTCCAGCACGGCTTGCTGCTTGAAAGATTTTATCGACTTAAAGTGGTCATTCTTGAGAAGCAAAAGGTAGCAGTTGATTACAAAAAATGCCATCCAGAAAGTTGTAAAGACGGGGTTTGTCAGGCTGTACAGGAATGTCCGAGGAAGTTATGGAAGCAGGAGGAACCTTATGACCTACCTTTTGTCATCTCTGGGTTTTGTGAAGATTGTGAGAGATGTATAGAGGTCTGTCCTCATAATGCAGTTTACAAGCTTGAGGTCTAGAAAAAAGAGAGAGTATATTTATCTCACACCGTAAGTTTCCTCTGAAGACCTCCCATAGGTTTTCCATTTATGCTATCTTTTATTTTTTACGAATGGTTGGGGTATGGAGATTGACCTTTTTGGTTTAGAGGTATTCGCCGCGGTCGTAGAAAAAGGCAGCTTTACGGAGGCGGCAAAATCTTTGCACCTGACCCAGCCTGCTATAACTTATAAGATAAAAAGTCTGGAGGAGACCTTTGCCCTGCGTCTTTTAAAGAGAGGAAAGACAGGGGTAAAGTTGACTCCTGCTGGAGAGATCCTTTATCGATATGCCAAGAGGCTTAGCAGTACATGTGCTGCCCTTACAAAAGAGATGGAAGACTATCAAAGGGGGATGAAAGATGTCATCTCCATTGGGGCCTGTCCTATGGTGGGTGAATTTATCCTGCCTTCTGTATGTGAGGCATTTTGCAAAGGTCACCCCGAGGTTGATCTTACCATAGAGATCAGTTACTTCCCACCCATTTTGGAAGGTCTATTAAGCGGTGACCTCGATATAGGTTTTCTCGAAATTCAGGCCTCTCATAAAGACATCATAGTGGAGGAGTTTCTAGATGAACCATTTGTCCTCGTTGTGGCTGCAGGTTTTTCTCCCCCACAGGAGGGGGTATCTGTAGAGGATTTCAAAAAGATGCGGATATTTTTACGGGATGAAGCTGTGGGAATAAGGGCTGTGCTCGAGGAATTCTTCCGGAAAAGAGGTATAAGACTTAAGGACCTCGACGTAATCACCGTCTCCGGCAGCAATGAGGCGATAAAGAAGATGATTAAAGAGGGGATGGGCGACTCGTTTTTCCTCAAGGAAGCAGTCAAAAAAGATCTGGAGACCGGAAGACTCAAGGCCGTCCCCTTGAAAGACG
>QMLM01000035.1 GCA_003646745.1 Deltaproteobacteria bacterium
ATCATGACCCCCAGAGATAAATTAGTGGCCGTTTCCCCTGAGGATGACGGGAATCAGGTCCTCAGCAGGCTTGCCAGCGGCAAGATCAACCAAGTTCCGGTGATAGAGGGGGGTGAGATCAAAGGATTGGTATGCCGCACCGATATCTTGGACTTTCTCCACCTGCGCTCAGAACTGGGGACATAATTCTACCCCATACCAGGACAAAAATAAGAGGGGATGACCTATGAACATCATCGCCATTAACCTAAAACATGCCTTAATGATCAGCGTGTTTGTCTTCGTGATGATGGTCTTGGCCGATTACTTAAATGTATTGACCCAAGGAAAGATGAACAGAGCGATAAGGGGGGGACAGTTCAGACAGTACATCACCACTTCTTTTCTGGGGGCAACCCCCGGCTGTCTTGGGGCCTTCATGAACGTCTCCTTTTACGTCCACGGGCTGATCACCTTTGGGGCGATGGTGGGCGGAATGATAGCCACCTGCGGTGATGAGGCCTTCGTGATGTTGGCCTTGTTCCCAGGACAGGCCCTGCTGCTCTTTGGGATCCTATTCGCCTTAGGGATCATTTTCGCCTGGATTGTTGACAAAATGGTGCCCGTTCTACGGATAAGGCCCTGTGAGGAATGCCAAACGCCTCTTCTTCATATAGAAGATGAGAGATGGCGCATCAATCCCAAAAGGGTATTGCTTAATTTGCAGAAGATATCTCTGGCTCGCTTTTTGCTGCTCTTGCTGCTTGGAATTTTTATCTACGGTTTCTCCTTGGGGATCATTGGTCCTGCCGTGTGGGACTGGAAGCGAATTACCTTCGTCAGCTTGCTCTCAGTAACCTTTTTTGTGGTTTTAACCGCGCCTGAACACTATTTAAATGAGCATATCTGGGAACACATTGTCAAAAAACACCTGTGGAGAGTGTTTCTCTGGAGCTTCGGTGCCCTAGTAGCTGTAGATGTGGGCTTGAAGTTTTGGAACCTCGAGGCCTTCGTGCAGGCTCATATCTCATGGGTATTAGTGCTGGCATCATTAGTGGCCATCATCCCCGAATCAGGTCCACATCTTTTAATCGTCATGATGTTTGCCAAAGGGCTGATCCCCTTTTCCGTACTTCTGGCAAGTTCCATTATCCAGGATGGACACGGGATGCTTCCATTACTTGCCTATACCCTTAAGGATTCTGTCTTGATCAAGAGCTTCAACTTCATCATCGGTTTGGCGATTGGATTAGCTCTCTACTCACTAGGCCTGTAGAGAAAAATCTTATAGGATTTAATAGTGAACAGTTTCACTTGAATTAAAAAGGGCAGAAACTATAATATAAACAAAGTAGTAAAAAGAGGAGAATAAAATGGAAGACGATTTTCTGTTGGAGGTAAGGAATCTCCATGTAGAGGTAGGGGGAAAGAAAGTGCTCATGGGGGTAAACCTCGGGATAAGGGTGGGAGAGACACATGCCTTTTTCGGTCCCAATGGTTCGGGCAAGACCACCCTATTGAACGCCATTATGGGGTTTGCCGATTATAACATCGTAAAGGGAAAAGTGATATTTTGCGGCAAAGATATCACCCATCTCCCGGTCAATGAACGCGCAAAGATGGGGATCGGGATATCCTTTCAGCGACCCCCAAGCATAAGGGGCGTAAGGCTCCGGCAACTGGTAGAAATCTGCGCCAAAAAGAACGGTAAGTTATTGGAAGAATACGCACAAAAGCTAAATTTAGTGGAGTTTCTTGAACGGGAGATCAACGTGGGTTTCTCAGGGGGAGAGATTAAGAGGGTTGAGCTCTTGCAGTTAATACTGCAGGACCCTCAGATGGTCTTGCTGGATGAACCTGAGTCAGGGGTGGACCTAGAAAACATCATCCTCATTGGCAAGGCCATAAATCACCTGCTTGGTAGGAAGATAAAGCCCAATGGGGAAAAATCATATAAGGAGCTCCATAGGGAGAAAATGAAGTCCGCCCTGATCATCACCCATACCGGACATATCCTTCAATACATAGATGCCGACGTGGGTCATGTCCTGTTGAATGGCAACATAGTCTGTAAGGGTAATCCTCGGGAGATCCTGCACACCATAAGGGAGCATGGCTACGACGAATGCTATCGCTGCTTCCGAAAGGAGAGGTGAGATGGCACAAGACGAAGTTGACCTCGATCTGAAGCGCTTTCGAGAGGAAGCCCCTGAACACCCGCAACTCGAGGATCTTACACAATTATCTCCTGAGGACCGCGAGATCCTCCTCAAGGCCGGCATAGACCCCATGGAAACGGAGCGCTCAGGAAGCTTCCTCCAGATGGACCATTCGGTTGTCCACTGTCGTACCCACTTCGAGGGGGTGGAGATCCTCTCTATTACTGAGGCGAGAAAGAGGTACAACGGCCTCAATGAATACTGGTGGAAGACCATATCAGCAGATAAAGATGTCTATACCAGGCGTGCAGAGCTCCATCAGGAACATGGATATTTCATCCGATCTCAGCCCGGGGCACAGGTCCTGTACCCTTTGCAGGCCTGTCTATATCTAACTGAGGACCAAATTGCTCAGGATGTACATAATGTGATCATAGCTGAGGAAAGCTCAGATCTTCACGTTATAACGGGATGTGCTACTTCTGCCCAAGTGCGATCAGGGCTACATGTCGGCGTTTCCGAGTTTTATGTGAAGAAGGGGGCGAAGCTCACCTTTACCATGATTCACAACTGGCCCGAAGAGATGGCGGTGAGGCCTAGGACGGGTATCTGGGTAGAGGAAGGGGCGACTTTCATCTCCAATTATATCTGCCTTCTGCCCGCTAAGGATTTGCAAATGTATCCCACAGCAGTTTTGAAAGGAAGAGGGGCTGTGGCCACCTTCAACTCGATACTTTTGGCCAAGGAGAGGTCACTGATGGATGTAGGTTCCCGGGTGGTGCTCCAGCAGGAGGGTTGTCGAGCTGAGGTTATCTCTAGAGCTGTAACCACAGGGGGGAAAATCATAGCTAGAGGGCACCTTATCGGAGAGGTCCCTGGCGTAAGGGCCCACCTAGAGTGCCGGGGACTTATCCTCAACGAGAAGGGGGTCATCCGTGCTATACCCGAGTTGGAGGGCAGGGCCGCTGGGGTGGAGATGTCTCATGAGGCGGCTGTGGGCAAGATCGCCCAAGAGGAGATAGAGTACCTGATGGCTAGAGGCCTTACGGAGCAAGAGGCTACCTCTCTTATCGTCCGCGGTTTCCTCTCCTTAGAGATTATCGGTCTTCCCAAGGCCCTTAAAGAGGAACTAGACAAGCTTATAGAGGAGACAGAGAAGGAGACGATATAAATCGTGAAGATATTGGCTATAGTTCAAGGAAATTATGGAAAGAGGATGGTAGAGACCTGGAAGAAACACGGCCCAGGGAATTGGGTAGTGGAAGTCCTCGAGATCACCTCCTCACTCCCCACGATGATCGAGGAACCCTCGGAGTTCCTTCCCAAAAACATACCTGAAGCCGATCTTGTGATAAGTCTCGGCGAAAATTCCGGCATACCGCAGCTTCTGCCGGATATAGTAAAGGCATCGGGTGCTCGTGCGGTGATCGCCCCTGTGGATAATCGGGCCTGGCTTCCCCCTGGTCTGGCAAAACAATTGGAGAGGACCTTTCATAAGATGGACGTAGCGGTGGTCTTCCCTACCACCTTCTGTACCCTTCAGGAGGGGGATTCTAACGACCCACTCATCAGGGAGTTTGCCCACCACTTCGGTGCTCCTGAACTTGAGGCCGAAGTGGAAAACGACAGAGTGAAGGGAATAAAAGTGGTCAAAAGCGCCCCTTGTGGGAGTACATATTTCGTGGCCGAAGGGTTAAAGGGGGCAATGGTTGTGGATGCGGAGGAAAAAAGCGGTATCCTTCACCACAATTATCCATGTTTGGCCACCATGAACGTAGACTGGCAGTTCCAAGACACCCTCATGCACAGGGCTGGCTACTTCATCAAAGAGGCGGTGAAGAAGGCCCTAGAAAAATATCTAAAGAGGTAACGGTGCTTGTGCTCGGTCTCATGGGAAGTCCTAGAAGAGAGGGAAATACAGACCTTTTGCTTTCGGCCTTCCTTGAGGGTGCCCAAGAGGAAGGAGTAAGGGTCTTAAAGATATATGTAGCTGAAAAGAGGATAACACCCTGTCAGGGCTGTCGCTTTTGTGAGAAAAACGGGTTTTGTCGGATAGAAGATGACGACATGGATGAAATCTACCATCTCCTTCGCAGGGCTGACCTTGTAGCCGTGGCCACACCCATATTCTTTTATGGCCCCACGGCTCAATTGAAGGCATTGATAGACCGCTCTCAGGCCCTCTGGGCGAGGAGATATATCCTTAAACTTCAAGACCCAAAATCAAAGGTTCGCAAAGGTTTCCTCTTGGCGGTAGGGGCAACTAGGGGAAAAGAACTCTTCACAGGTACAAGCGTTACTGCCAGGTATTTTTTAAATGCCATTGGCGCGAGCTTCGAGGGGGTATCGGGCTTTCGCCAGATTGAGTCTCTTGGAGATATATCCCATCACCCCTCGGCCCTTTCCGAGGCAAAACGAAGGGGCAAGGGGTTGGTGGAAATGCTCTCCAAGAGGAAGCGGGTCCTCTTCCTGTGCCGTGAGAACGCCTACCGAAGTCAGATAGCAGAGGCCTTCCTTCAATTTTATGCTGGGGAATCATTCGACGTTCAAAGTGCCGGCGATCAACCCGTCCGGGAGATCAATCCTTTTGCCATTGAGGTCATGGCGAAAAAAGGAATAGACCTCGCTTTCCGCAGGCCCAAGGGGTTAGGTGAAATCGAGAGCAAAGGTCGCCCCTTTGACCTTATTGTGCTAATGGGATGTGAGACAAGTTGCCCTGCCATACCTGCGGCCAGGGTGGAGAACTGGGAATTGGAAGATCCAGCAGGAAAGTCTATTGAATTTATCTACAAGACAACAGATGCGATAGAAAAAATGGTGAAGGAACTCATTCAGCAGGAAGGCCTTAAGGAGGTCCATTGAGTGGAGTTGAGAAAGAGGGTGGAACAGGCACTGGAACGCCTCAAACCTAAGTTGGAGGATCTGGCCGAGGGGCACGTGGAACTATTGGATGTAGATGAGGTTTAATCTCGTCTAGTTATCGATCTCTACTTTGACCTTCTTCCGTCAAAAATGGTATCTTTAAAAGCATGTCATCACCCATACTTAGAGAGGCCATCTTCGTCGAGAGGCGCAACAGATTCCTCGTCTTGGTGGAGGTGAATGGGATGTTAAAGGAAGCCCATCTCCCCAACTCAGGCCGCTTAAGGGAGCTGTTGGTTCCGGGAGCAACGGCCTTGGTCAGAGAAGTATCTCAACAGGGCAGAAAAACACCCTATGACCTTTGGGGGATATATACCGGAAAAAACTGGGTCTGTGTGGACGCCCGTTATGCCAATGACCTCTTCCTAAAGGCCTTACGACAAGGCTTAATCGAAAAATTAAAATGGTACACCTCAGTGGACAAGGAGGTCAATTTTGGCCCTAGAAGACTGGATTTTACTGTCAAAAAAGGGGGAAATAGACACCTAATAGAGGTGAAATCAGTTACTCTGGTGCGTGAAGGGATCGCTCTTTTCCCTGATGCCCCTACAGTGAGAGGGAGAAAACATTTAGAACTATTAACCAAGGCGGCAAAAAGGGGACAAAAAGGAGGGGTGGTGTTTATTGTCCAGAGAAAAGACGCCCATTCCTTTTCACCCAACAAGGAGACAGATCCCGCCTTTGCCACGGCTTTGCACAAAGCAGCCTCCCAGGGAATCTGGGTGGTGGCCTGTAAGTTCGAGATAAAAAAAGGATGGGTGGGCAGGGGGGAAAGGATCCCAGTTGTCCTGTGAGCGACAATACCCTCTTTTTCACCCATCACAGAGGGGTCTTTAGTTCCTCTGAAACCACGGTGATAAAGAGATGAACAAGTTTGGGATCGAACTGCCTCCCCTTATTCTTCCTAATAATACCAACTGCCTCATTGATCGTCAGTGCTGCCCGATAAGGACGGTCGCTGGTCATAGCTACAAAGGCATCAGCTACCATGATCATCCTAGACATAAGAGGAATCTCCTCCCCCATGAGGCCATCAGGGTATCCGGTGCCATCATACCACTCATGATGGTGCTTGACTATTGGAATGATGTCACGAAAATATGGAAAGATGGAAAGTATCTTTACACTATTTAAGGGATGGGCCCGGATAAGCTCCCATTCCTGGGGGGTGAGTTTCCCCTTTTTCTCTATAATCTGCCTATCAATGCCCATCTTCCCCAAATCATGCAATAGAGAACTGTGCAGAAGTTTCCTCTCGTCATCCGATGTAAACCCGAGACTTCGGCCCATCAACAAGGTGTAATGGGTCACCAAACGAGAGTGCTCCAATAAGGCTGGGTCAAGTATCTCCATTTGCGTAAGGAAAGATTTTATCGCTAAATGCTGATGGATGGACTCAACGTTTGAATTAAACTCCTCTTCTTTGTCAGATGGTCGCGAGAGCTTAACGGAGATGGAAGCACGGGCATCACGTTCGTTATTTACGGCCATATTCAAACCTCCCACAACTTTATTGCAATAGAAAGTTTTCATCACCAATTGAGCAAAAGATGTGCCACATTTTGGCAAAAATCTGAAAAAACCAACTTTTTAATGATTACAATAGGTTATCAACTAGGTCCCCACTTTTGCCCATTCTCCTTCTGACAGCCTTTCTCCCATAGAGTGTCATTTGAGTGACAATTGTTGTCACTCAAAAAGTGGGGTATTCAATGTTTCTCTTGCCCTTGGGGGGAGATTCAATATAATATTGAAATGATATGGAAGACCTACTGATAGGGATAACCAAAGAGACCTTTTTTATCTACGACGAAATGGCCATATATCTCATGTTTGGCTTCCTTATGGCTGGAGTCCTCTATATACTATTCCCTTCAGGGGTGATAAGAAAACACCTGGGGACAAAGGATATAAAAGCGGTGGTAAAATCGGCCACCTTGGGGGTTCCTCTCCCCCTTTGCTCCTGCGGGGTTATCCCCACAGGTATCTCCCTCTATCGCCAAGGTGCGGGGAGGGGGGCGACGGTCTCCTTCCTCATCTCCACCCCACAAACCGGGGTCGAGAGTATACTCGTCACCTATGGTTTCTTGGGACCGATCTTTGCCCTCTTTCGCCCTCTGGCGGCCTTTATTAGTGGGATCGTTGGGGGGGCGTTCACAAATTTGCTTGTAAAAGACAGCGACCTCTCCTCATCTTCTTCTCCCTCTATATGTACTACATGTGGTGAGCTCCAAATAGAGGGAGAACATGGCCACCGGCTCGGGGAGAAGGTAAAAAAGATGCTGGAGTACGCCCTAGTGGATTTCCCCTCAGACATCGTCAAGTGGCTGGTGATCAGCATCTGCATTGCGGGACTGATCTCCTATCTGCTTCCGGAAAACTTCATCGGCGTCCACCTCAGCTCCGGTATCTATGCCATGCTCCTGATGATGGTGGTGGGGATCCCCCTCTATGTCTGTGCTACCGGTTCTATTCCTATCGCCGCCGTGTTGATGGCCAAGGGCCTCTCCCCCGGTGCAGCCTTGGTCTTTCTCATGACAGGTCCTGCCACCAATTCAGCCACCATTACCATGCTAGCAAAGACCTTGGGGATAAAGACCACGATCATTTATGTGGCGACCATCGCCTCAATGAGCCTGGTATTTGGTCTAGGTCTGGATGCGGTATATAATGCCTGGGGATTGGACACAAAGGCGATTGCCACAGGGACGAAGATGCTCCCTTTCTGGCTCAAGCTTGGGGCCTCTATCTCCCTGGGCGTTGTCTTGGCCTATGCCCTGTACCGCAGATATGTCCTAAAGGTCGAACCCCCTACAGGGGAGGTAAAAATGGTTGAGAAGGGACTCATCGTTAAAATCAAAGGGATGACCTGCCAACACTGCGTCGCATCGGTCCAGAAGGCCATAGGATCCCTGCCCGGAGTGGCTTCAGTAAGGGTCAGCCTACAGTCGTCCCAGGCCACGGTCACCGGTAGCGGCCTCGACACCGAAGCGATAAGGCAAAAAGTAACAGAAGCCGGCTATGAGGTAACGGAGGTAAAGATTCAATAGGAGAAAGAGATGGCCCACCGCATAGAGGTGGCACTAAAAAAAGGACTGAGGGATCCTCTAGGGGAAAAGATAAAAACAAGGATAGAAAACGAGCTGGGGCTCAAGGTGGAATCTGTGCGGAGCGTCGACGTCTACACCATCGATGCCCCCCTCAGCAGAAGGCAGCTGGAGTCCCTGGGCCGAGGTCCTTACAGCGATCCCATTACGCAGGAGTGGTCCGTGGATCACCCCCTGGCCCAGGATTTTGACTGGGTAATCGAGGTGGGCCTCTTGCCCGGTGTAACAGATAATGTGGGCCGGACCGCTAGGGAGGCATTACAGGACTGCCTTGCGATACGTTTAAAGGAAGATGAAAGGGTATACACCTCCCGCCAGTATCTGATAAAAGGGGAGATCTCCCGGCAGGATGCCCATAGAATAGCCACCGAACTGCTTGGTAATCCTTTGATCAACCGCTTTGTGATAAAAGGGCGAGGGGAATGGGATCCCAAAAGGGGGATTGGACCCATTGTTCCCAAGGTGACCGGGCTAAAAGGGGGAGAGGTGAAGAGGTTCTCTTTGGAGGTCTCTGATGGGGAACTCCTTTCTCTTAGCAAGGAGCGACTGTTAGCCCTTAGCCTTGAGGAGATGAAAACCATTCAGAGCTACTTCAGACAGGAGGAGGTAAAAGAACAAAGGAGGCAGATTGGGATCGGGGAGCTGATAACCGATGTGGAGCTGGAGGCCATCGCCCAGACCTGGTCTGAACACTGCAAGCACAAGATCTTTCAGGCCCGCATCAGGTATATCGACAAAGATGGTAACGAAGAGTTGATTGATGGGCTTTTCAATACCTATATCAAAGCGGCCACTGAAGTTATCAGACGCGCCCTAGGAGAGAGAGACTGGTGTCTGTCGGTCTTCACCGATAATGCCGGGGTGGTAGCCTTTAACGAAGCGTGGAGTCTTGCCTTTAAAGTAGAGACCCACAACACCCCCTCTGCCCTCGACCCCTATGGCGGGGCATTGACTGGGATCGTAGGGGTCAACCGCGACCCCTTTGGTACGGGAAAGGGCGCTAAGCTTATCTTTAATGTGGATACCTTCTGCTTTGCCCCGCCTGATTGGTCCGGAGATCTCCCTCCCAGAGTGCTACACCCAAAAAGGATCTTCGAGGGTGTCAGGGAGGGGGTGGAACACGGTGGGAACAAAAGTGGAATCCCCACCGTGAACGGGAGCATCGTCTTCGATGAGAGATACATCGGCAAACCCCTGGTCTACTGTGGCACATGTGGCATCATGCCGAGGTACATACAGGGGGAACCCTCCCATATTAAAAAGGCAGATCCGGGGGATCTGGTGGTAATGGTGGGTGGGCGCATAGGCAAAGATGGAATTCATGGGGCCACCTTCTCATCGGAGGAGCTCCACGAGGCCTCCCCCACCAGCGCCGTACAGATCGGTGATCCCATCACCCAGAAGAGGATGACTGATTTTCTTCTGGTGGCCCGAGACCGTGGCCTCTATAAGTCCATCACCGACAATGGGGCCGGAGGACTCTCCTCCTCGGTGGGTGAGATGGCCCGAGGGCCGGGTGGATGTGAGATCCATTTAGAGAGCGCCCCCCTCAAGTACCCTGGACTCAATCCCTGGGAGATCCTTCTGTCCGAATCCCAGGAAAGAATGACCCTGGCGGTGCACCCTACCAAGATCGATGAACTCCTCCAATTGGCCGAAAAGATGGGGGTTGAAGCCACGGTGCTGGGCCACTTTACCGACAGCGGCAAGTTCCATTGCCTCTGGCATGGGAAGACAGTGGCCTATCTAGATATGGACTTCTTTCACGAAGGCCTGCCTCAAATGGAGCTAGTAGCCCGCTGGGAACAACCTCGACACCCGGAGCCCGATTTTCCTCCTCCACGGGATATGACTTCGACCTTGGAAGGAATGCTCTCCCGCCTCAACATATGCAGTAAGGAGGCGGTGATCCGCCAGTACGATCACGAAGTCCAAGGAGGAAGCGCGGTAAAACCGCTGGTGGGAGAGGAAGAAGATGGCCCTGGGGATGCCGCCGTCATCCGTCCCCTGCTGGACACCTTTGAAGGGATAGTGGTCTCCAGTGGAATCTGCCCTCGTTATAGCGACATCGACACATACCATATGATGGCATGTGCCATCGATGAGGCCATCCGGAACAACGTGGCCGTGGGAGGAGATCCTGCTAGGATGGCGGGCCTGGATAACTTCTGCTGGCCTGATCCGGTACGCTCTGAGAAGACCCCCGATGGAGAGTATAAGCTGGCGCAACTGGTGAGGGCTAATAAGGCGCTCTACGATTACACCATCGCCTATGGGGTACCCTGTATATCGGGTAAGGACAGCATGAAGAACGACTATATGGCCGGAGAGACCAAAATCTCCATTCCCCCCACCGTCCTGTTCACCGTGTTGGGAAAGATGGATGATGTCCGCAAGGCGGTGACCATGGACACCAAAGCCGCCGGAGACCTTGTCTATATCTTGGGTATGACCTATGATGAGCTAGGAGGGTCTGAGTACTTCGCCATGCATGGGTATATCGGAAATCAAGTCCCCTGTGTGAGGGCCCAAGAGGCAAAGGAACTTTATCATAGGCTCCATGCGGCCATCATGGAGGGGTTAGTGGCCTCTTGCCACGATTGCTCCGATG
>QMLM01000036.1 GCA_003646745.1 Deltaproteobacteria bacterium
ATTCTCCTCCCCTGGGATAGATTTTGGGGAGGAGGATAACCCCCTTTGAGTAGATTTTGATTTGATGAAACAATACCCCTTTGGAGTAGATTTCAAATGAGGCAATCCGAATTATTGACTTTGTGGCCTTTTGTCTTTTAAGATATATAAATAAATTTTCCCATCAGGTTGGCGGAATTGAGGTTATTCAGGGGTTGATCTTAGTTGTCTATTCCTCCTGCAACTATCCAGGAAAAGGCGCTTGTTCTAGAGAAGGTCGCCAAGGCCTTGGAGGGGAGGTATGGAGTACCGCATGTAGATTCCCCCTCTGACCCCTTAGAGGTATTAATTTCCACCATTTTATCTCAAAACACCAACGATCACAACCGGGATTTGGCCTTTGAGGGATTGAAGAAGAGATTCCCTGATTGGAACGCTCTCTTAGAGGCAGATGGGCAAGAGATAGCCAAGGCTATCAGGGTGGGGGGGTTGTCCCGACAAAAGGCGATCAGGATAAAGGACATTCTGCGTTGGGTGCGGGAAAGGTGGGGGAGTTTAACCCTGGCTCCCATCTGTGAGATGGCGACAGAGGATGCTCTGAGGGTACTGCTCGGTTTGAGGGGGGTGGGCCTTAAGACTGCCAAATGTGTATTGGCCTTTGGTTGTGGCAAGGATGTCTTCCCAGTGGATACCCATATCTTGAGGATTGCCAAACGTCTGGGGTTTGTTCCGGCTAAGGTGGCAGCAGAGAAGGCTCATGAACTCCTGGCTCCTTTAATTCCCCCCGGCAAGGCGCTCTCTCTGCACCTAAATCTCATCAGATACGGGAGGCAAATTTGCCGCGCCAGAGGGCCGCGCTGTAGCGTCTGTCTCTTTCCAGAATTTTGCGTATTTTTACTGGAGCAGGGAAGTGAGACAGGAGTGGCTCAAGGATAAAGCGGATTCCCGAGGAGTCGTGGAGCTTTTGCGCCAAACAAAGCAGATTTGGCAGAGGGGAGAAAGGCTCATTGTCTCAGGTTTAGAGGGTGGAGCAAAGGGGTTTTTTATCAGCCTTCTGCTTAGAGAGATTACCCCTCTTTTGGTCGTTACCCCTGATCAAGATGCAGCAGAGGCCTTGTGGGAGGACATCCTCTTCTTTGCCCCTTCTGAGGAAAAGGGAAGGATCCACCTTTTCCCCTTTGATGGCATCCCGCAGGTGGACCTTCTTCCCCGTTGGGATCTTTATGGTCAAAGGATGAAGGTGCTGCGGTTGCTCATCGAGGGAGGGCTTTCCCTAGTTATCACCCCCCTTCATGGATTATTGGGCAAGATAATTTCTAAGGAGGACTTAGTTTCTTCCTTAATAAAGATCAAGGTGGGCCAGGAGATAGAGAGGGAGACGCTGTTAAGGGAACTCATATCAATGGGGTATAATCGGGTGGAAATGGTTGAAGAGAGGGGAGAGATGAGCCTGCGTGGGGGCATTATGGATATTTACCCCCTAGATAGCGAACTTCCCTTAAGGATGGAGTTTTTCGGTGACCAAGTGGACTCCATTCGAACCTTTGATTTAGAGACGCAGAGATCATTGGAACATGTTGGGGAAGCCGTTATAACCCCCCTAAAAGTAGAGGGTGAAGGTACTCTCTTTGATTATCTACCTTTGCAGGTTTTGGTTATGTTCGACAGTCCCTTCGAGGCAGAGAGAGAAGTAGAGGAATTCTGGGGGAAATTGCTGAAATATGGAAAGGAGGTGCAGTTTTTCCCACCTAAGGTGGTTTTGACCATGATTAAAGAGAGACCGACGGTGGAGATAGGGGGTTGGGATCTAAACCTACCGAGGGATCAAAGGCCTCCTCACGTCAGCGCGCATGTTTTCTCTAATGAAGAGCTAAGGAAGCAGATCAGGGCAGGAGGCTTGCGGGTGCTGGCGCACGAAGTTCAAAGGTGGCTGAAAGGGGGATGGGCGGTATATATCGCTGTGCAAACGTCAAGGCAGGCCAAGAGGATGGTAGAGATCTTGGAGGATTTGGGACTAAAAGTGGGTTTTAGGGATTTTTTCCCTTACTATCCCCTGAGAGATCGTGGCCGCCTGACAGTAGTGGTGGGAGATCTGCGAGCTGGTTTCCGCCTCCCGTCTGAGGGGCTGGCGGTGATGACCGAAGAAGAGATCTTCGGACTGAAAAGGAGGATTGGTAGAGGCAAGAGGGCGCAACCTACCCCTTTTTCCAATTTTGAGGACCTCAAATTAGGAGATTATGTGGTGCACATCGACTATGGAATAGGGGTATATCGAGGGCTGGTAAGACTGGAGGGAGAGGGGGTGGAGAACGATTATCTCCTTATAGAGTATGATGGTGGGGATAAACTCTATGTACCGGTGGATCGGCTCAACCTCGTCCACAAGTACATCGGGACTGGAGACAAACCGCTCAAGTTAGATAAGTTAGGGGGGATATCCTGGAGAAGGACCAAAAAGAGGGTTAAGCGGGCGGTTCAGCAAGTGGCCAAGGAACTCCTAGAGATATATGCTGCCCGTAAGGCCTTTCGGGGCTTTGCCTTCTCTCCCCCCGACGCCTATTTTAAAGAGTTTGAGGCGGCCTTCGAGTATGAGGAGACCCCTGACCAAGGCGAAGCCATCGAGCGGGTAATGGATGATATGGAAGAGCCTAGACCCATGGACAGATTGATCTGTGGGGACGTGGGCTATGGGAAGACAGAAGTGGCCATAAGAGCTGCTTTCAAGGCTGCCTTGGACAACAAGCAGGTGGCTGTTTTGGTGCCCACTACGGTCCTGGCACAACAACACTACGTGACCTTTACCTCCAGACTTAGGGGTTATCCTGTAGTAGTGGAGAGTCTGAGCAGATTTAAACCCCCTGCCAAGCAGAGAGAGATCTTGCAACGCCTAAGGGAAGGGAAGATCGATATCATTATCGGGACCCACCGCCTCCTCCAGGATGATGTCTCCTTTCGAGATCTTGGCCTCGTGATCATAGATGAAGAACACAGATTCGGTGTCTCCCATAAAGAGAAATTGAAGGAGATGAGGAAATTGGTGGACTGTCTAACCCTTACAGCTACTCCCATCCCTCGGACCCTCCAGATGTCTCTGTTGGGGATCAGGGATCTGAGTTTGATAAACACCCCTCCTCCCAATCGCCAGGCTATTCGTACCTATGTAGTAAACTTTGATCAGGAGATGATCAAAGAGGCGATCATCAAAGAGGTTAGCAGGGGCGGCCAGGTCTTCTTCGTCCACAACAGGGTGAAGGACATTGAAGGGGTGGCCACTATGTTAAGGGAGCTCGTGCCAGAGGTTCGGTTAGCTGTAGCCCATGGGCAGATGAGGGAGCGAAATTTAGAGGAAGTAATGTTAAAGTTTGTGGAAGGAGAAATAGACCTATTGGTCTGTACCAGTATAATCGAGTCCGGCTTGGATATTCCCAACGCCAACACTATTATCATCAACCATGCAGAGCGCTTTGGCTTGGCTGACCTTTATCAGCTGCGTGGTAGAGTGGGGAGATCCGCTCAGCGAGCTTTTGCCTATTTAATTGTTCCACCCCGGCAGCAGCTCTCCCGGGAGGCCCTTAAAAGACTCAGAGCCATTCAAGAATTAAGCGAGCTTGGCTCAGGTTTTAGGCTGGCTATGAGGGATTTAGAGATTAGGGGTGCGGGTAACATCTTAGGACATGTTCAATCCGGCCATATAGCTGAAGTAGGTTTTGAATTATACAACAACCTCTTGGAGAAGGCCATAAGGGAGCTGAAGGGTGAGGAGGTGGAGGAACGAGTGACCCCTGAGATTCGCCTGCCCATTGATGCCTTTATCCCCGCTGATTATATAGCTGATAACAATCAACGCCTTATCTTTTATAAAAGGCTTTCTCTTATAGAGGAGGAAAAGGAGATAGAGGCGATAGCGGAGGAGATGCGAGATCGTTTCGGTCCTCTCCCCTCTCCTTTAGTAAATCTCTTGGAGGTTATCAGGTTGAAGATTTGGCTGAGTAAATTTTCCGTTCGAAGATTTGATTTTAGAGATAAGGTGGTAGTGTTGACCTTCTCCCCCGAGGGGGCATTTTCTCCACAGAAGTTGGTAAATCTCATTGAGAGGGGTAGTGGCAAGTATAGATTGACTCCGGGGATGAAATTGGTCTACACAACTGAGGCAAGGGATTGGATGGGTATGTTGATAGAGACCAGAAATATATTGCAAGGGTTGGTGTGATATGATAGCCTTTTCAAAAAAACAGAGGGTGTAAAATGGTACAAAAGGTGAAAATTTGGTGGTTGATGCCACTTCTTTTTTTAGTTTTGCTAATCCTGTCCTGCGACAAGACCAAGCCCCCTCAGGGGAAAGAGCTGGCCAGGGTGAACGATCGTGTGATAACTCTTGAGGAATTTAATGAGGAGATGGAGCAGCTTCCACCTCATCTGAAACCATTAATGGTTTCGGCAGAGGTGAGGAAGGAGTTTTTACAAAACATCATAGACCGGGAACTCCTCCTGCAGGAGGCTAGAAAAAAGGGGGTTGATAAGGATAAAGAGATTTTGGCCAAGGTAGAGAGGTTTAAAAGGGGGTTAATTATTGAGTCTGTTTTGGAGGAACTGCTGAAAGGGAAGGGGGAGGTCAGCGAAGAGGAGGCAAGGAATTATTATCGGGAGAACAAGGAAAAATTTTTGGTGGGTGAGAGGGTGAGGGTGAGGCATATTTTGGTGAAGACGCTGCCGGAGGCCAAGGAGATCAAAAAGAGGCTGAACAGAGGTGAGGACTTCATCAAATTAGCGAAGAAGTATTCCATCAGCCCTAGCAGGGAAAGGGGCGGTGATCTGGGATATATCGAAAGAGGAAAGGTGGGCAAGGAGTTTGAGCGGGTCGCCTTTTCCCTAAAGAGGCGGGGGGAAGTTAGTGATATTGTCAAAACTAACTTTGGCTATCACATCATCCGTCTTGAGGATAGAAAGAAACCTCATCAGCGGACTTTTTCTGAGGTAAAAGAGGAGATTAGGAGCTTTCTGAGGGAAAAGAAGATGAGAGAAGTCCTCACAGCACATTTGAAGAAGCTGCGAGAGGGGTCAAAGATAGTCATAAATGAGGAATTGCTGAAAGCAGAGGAAGAGGGGAAATGAGACATTGCTTGAAGCCTTTTGTGTTGTTCCCCATAATTTTGGCAATGGTGATCTCTTGTCAAAGGGATCTCTCTCCCCAGGTAGTGGCAGAGGTCAACGGCGATCCTATTACCGTTGCAGAGTTTGTAGAGGAACTCTCTCCTTTGGTTGAGGGTTATCATACCCCTCCCTCGCCCCAAGAGAAAGAGGCCTTAGAAATGCTGAAGGAGGCCCTTCTAGATCAACTCATTGAGAAGAGGCTTATCCTTCAGGAAGCCCGAAGGATGAATATAACGGTTAGCGATGAAGAGCTGGAGGAGGTCTTTGCCGCGATTAGGAAAGGCTATCCCAAAGGGGGGTTTGAGGAGGTCATCAGGGGGGAAGGGATCTCCATGGCTCAATGGAAAGAGAGGTTGCGGCAGAGGATCCTAATCGAGAAGACCATCAACCGCGTGTGCCAGATTAGTCCTTCTGTTGAAGAGGTCACCTTAAGGGAGTATTATGAAGGGCATAAAGAGGAGTTTGTGGTACCTGAGCAGGTGAGGGTACGGCAGATCGTGGTCCAAAGCCTCAGAGATGCAAAGAGGATTTTGAGGAAGTTAAAAAGAGGACAGCCCTTTGAGGAGCTAGCAAGGAGATATTCGAAGGGGCCAGAGGCTGAAGAGGGGGGCGACCTGGGTTTTTTTTCTCGGGGAGAGATGCCGGAGGAATTTGAGGTGGTCTTTTCCCTGAAGAAGGGAGAGATAAGTTCCATAGTGAAAAGCCCATATGGCTATCATATTTTTCAGGTAGTGGCCAAACGGCCTCAGGCCCAATTGGGCTTTGCAGCGGTGAAGGAAGAGATTAGAGAGAGAATCTTGCAGCAGAGGCAAAGAGAGGCCTTCCGAAATTGGTTGGCAAGATCGAAGAAGAAGGCAAAGATTAGGGTGAACCGAAAGGTACTACTGGAGATTGGAGTCCTCACAAAAGGGGAAAAATAAGAGGTTATTATCCATGGAAAGGAAGATAGTCGGATTTCTTTTCTTCTTTTTTTTATTGATATCACCTCCTTCTTCAGGGAAAGTAGTGGATAGAGTAGTAGGGGTAGTGAATGGGGAGGTGATCACCCTTTCTGATCTTGATGAGGCCATGACCAGATATGGAAAGGCCGCCCTCCAACAAGGCAAGAGCAATCCATTGGACAGGGAGATAAAGCTGTCCCAAGTCCGCAAAGAAGTTCTAGAGATGTTAATTGAGGAAAAGCTCCTAGAGAGGATAGCTCTTAGATATGGCATCAAGGTTAAGGACGAAGAGGTGGACAAAACCATTGAGAAGATGAAGAAAGAGGGGAGAATAACCGATGCACAAATGAGGAGGGAGCTCGCCTCCCAAGGGTTCACTTTGGAGGGATATCGTCACTTTCTCAAGGCACAGATCAGAAAGGCTAGAATAATAGAGAACTTTATAAAACCCAAGATATCCATGGATGAAGAGAAGATAAAAAAATACTACATTAATCATAGGGAGAGATATCAACGCCCCCCCCAGGTGAGGGTGAGCCAGATATTGGTCAAAGCTCCCCCAAATGCTACCCCCGAAGAATTGGAAGTGGCGGAGGCGAAGATGAAAAGGGTGTTGCAAAAGCTGCGAGAAGGGATGCAATTTGCAGAGGTGGCCATCCTTTATTCAGAAGACCCTGCAGCCAGTTCAGGAGGAGACCTCGGTTTTTTTAAAAAAGGAGAAATGATCCCTGCGCTCGAAGAAGTAGTTTTTGGGCTGGAGGTAGGGGAGGTGAGCGGAGTTATAAGAACTTCCCATGGGCTTCATCTGTTTAAAGTGACGGAAAAGAGGGAGGGGAGGGTTATACCTTACGAACAGATAAAGGAACAAGTGATGGAAGATTACTACCTGTCAGAGGTAAAGAGATTATATGCCAAGTGGTTGGAGGATTTGAGAAATCGCTCGAACGTGGAGGTGAAATTTTAGATATCTTTAACATTCTTATGAGATGTCCCTGCCTGTTGTAGCCATAACCATGGGTGATCCTGCTGGAATAGGGCCGGAGATTATCGTTAAGGCCTTAGGGGAAAGGGAGGTTTTTGCAAAATGCCGGCCCTTAGTATTGGGAGATGGAGGGATCTTTTCTCACACTATCCACTGGATGGAGGCCCCTTTGGTAATAAAGAGGATAAAAGGGCCTGAAGAGGGAGAGTTTGCACCGGGGGTTTTGAACCTCATTCCCCTGACGGATCTTCCCCATGAGAGGATTTCTGTGGGGAAGCCCTATAAAGAGGGGGGAAAGGCGGCCTATATTTATATCCAAAGGGGGGTGACGATGGCCAAGGAGGGTACCGTCGACGCCTTAGTGACGGCCCCTATCAGCAAAGAAGCTTTAAATTCCGCCGGATATCATTACCCTGGCCACACAGAACTCTTGGCAGATATGACAGGAACAAAGGATTTTGTGATGATGTTAGTCGGCCCTAAGTTGCGGGTGGCTTTAGTGACCATTCATATACCCCTTCGAGAGGTCTCCTCCTCACTGACTATAGAGAAGATTAGAAAGACGATCGAGATTACCTTTCATAGCCTACAGGATTATTTTGGGATAAGAACCCCGAAGCTAGCTGTAGCAGCCCTCAATCCCCATGCTGGTGAAGGTGGGCTCTTTGGTTTCGAAGAAGAAGAGATCATCTTACCCGCTATATGGGAGTGTCGTCGAGAGGGAATTGAATTAGATGGGCCCTTTCCCCCGGACTCTCTCTTCTTTCACGCTGCTCAGGGGAAGTACGATGCGGTCATATCCATGTATCATGATCAGGGCTTGATACCCCTGAAACTACTCCATTTCAAGGAGGGCGTGAACGTCACCCTCGGGTTGCCCATCGTCAGGACGTCTGTCGATCATGGCACGGGGTATGACATCGCTGGCCATGGAGTGGCCGACCCCACCAGTCTCATCAACGCCATTGTTTTGGCAGCACAGATGGCTATGACAAAGAAAGATAGGAGGTAGCAGGTGCAGAATTGGGTTATCTATTTGCTTGTAGGCCTACTGATTGGCACTGCTGGAGGGTTTACGGGTTTAGGTGGTGGGTTTATCCTCGTTCCCATCCTCCTCTTTATGGGTTTTGAGGCGCAAAGGGCAGTGGGGACATCCTTCGCCGTAATCCTTATGATCTCCATCTCCGCTCTTGTGGCCCATAGCAAACTCCAAAATGTGGACTACAAGTTGGGGATACTGCTCGGCCTCGGAGGAATAATGGGTGCCCAGATAGGGGCTAGGTTGGTGGAAATGGTTCCCACAGCCACTTTTAAACGGATCTTTGCCATTATATTGGTCCTTATTGCCTTAAGGATCTTTTTCCAAAAATAGATAGGTTTTGTCTTAAGGTTTCAATAGTTCCCAAGTAGCTACATCTACTACACCATCGGGTTTTAAACCATGCTGTCTTTTGAATTCGACAATAGCTGCCCAAGTCTCTTTATTCCAGACACCGTTTACCGGCCCATCGTAATAACCTTTTGCCTTCAACGCCCTTCACCATAGCAGTGGAGACAGGGGAGGTTGACTTGGAGGTCACCTCCAACCATACGAATTGAAGCTTTTCGTTGGGCTTTTCTATTATTTTGGGTTCTTCCTGGGAAGCGAATGGTGTATCAGAGGTCTCACAAGCCCGTCATAAGGGGACAAGGTTTGTGTCTAAATTAAAGGAGGTGGGAGCGTTTTATTCAGGTTAACGTTTAGAAGTCTTCATAATGAAGAAAATTTGCGGGAAGTACTCCCCTGGACTTGTAAAATGGTAGGAAATCTGCTTTAATGGCTTCGGAAAGGGGAGGGAAGGGAGAACTAAGTCAATTAGGTTTCTCTCTGGAGTGGCAAGACCGTTATTGATTTTTGACCTTACAACCATAGGTTTAAAAATGCCTATTGAGGCTAAGGATTGAACTGGATTTTGGAGATAGATATAGCCCTTCTGCGTCTTCTGAACCTCCAATGGACGAATCCATTTCTCGACCGTTTTATCCCCCTCTTTTCGGACATAGATGAATGGAAGATCCCTCTGATTTTCCTTTCGATCTTGATCGTGATCAAAGAGCGCCGTAAAGGGATCCTTGTATTGATTGGCCTTGGATTGACCGTTCTTCTAAGCGAAACGATGAGCACTCAGGTGGTGAAACAAATCGTAGGGAGGATAAGGCCTTGCCATGTTCACGAATGGGTACGCCTTCTAGGTTACTGTCCCTCCTCCCCATCCTTCACCTCGACCCACGCAACCAATATCTTTGCAGCGGCCACCTTTCTCTCCTTCTTCTTCCCGCGTTGGCGCTTACCAATGCTGGCCTTGGCCGTCCTTGTAGGATATTCCAGGATCTACCGGGGAGTCCACTACCCCTTTGATGTGTTAGGGGGGGCGATGCTCGGGATAGGATGTGCCTGGATGGTCTTCATCCTCTTCAGGGATTTTGTCCTGCCAAGGGCTGGTATTAATCTGAAGTCCTCCTGCCCCAATTCAACGGGGAGATCTTATCCGATGATGGGGAAAAATCCTGAGCAAGGGCTATGATGGGTATACTCCAATGGGCCTCCCACTTCAAAAACGTGCGATGTCTCCTCCTCTTTGACCCTGATAACCCTCCCACAGAGGGGGTGGTTTCTTGGGTCGTCAAAAAACACCGCTATCGCCAGGTAGGTGTCGCCCCCTCCCTGGGGACTGTAGAGGAGAGATTTTCCCGGCCACCCTTTGTGATCCTCTATTCCCCTCATCCAACGTTAGATAAGTTGATCAAGGTCTTGCAAAACCCCCTTCCCCTCTGGTTGGCACAATCCCTTATCCTCTCCTTTTGCTATGCCACCCCTCTTCTCTGTTTGGACAGAGGATTGGCTCCTCTCCTTTTATCCTTCTCCTCTTGGAGCCTGTGGTCAAAAGGGGAGGTCCCTGAGGCCGAGGTCATCCGTCACCTCCGCATCGCCGGTTACATCCCCATCGATTTCTTTCCCTGGGTGGAGAGGGTGTATCACGTCTTGAGAGAAGGGGATGAGCGGAAGATGGGGGAGATGGTGCAGTGGGGAAGAGAGGAGGCCATGGTTGATGGAAAGAAGCGGTTCTGGCGGCTGGCCGGTGGAGAAGAGGAGGTCATATTCATCTCCTATTTAGATCTCTTCCCTTATCTCGCCGAACAAAGGGGATCGATCCAGGAGCTTTTGGACTCAGAGTATTTGGGGCTGGTTTTGACCGTTAATTCCGTCATCTTCCTCCCATAAGGGGGTGAAATAAAGGGTGTGGTCCGAAGGTCCAGGTTTAATTGTGCTGAGAGGGCGACCTTATACTGATTGTCGGTGATGATCCTGGCTGTGCGCATTAACGAAAGGACCTTCTTATAACGCCTTATGACTCTTTGGGGATGTTGAAAGGGATGATACCTTTTGGAGCTGGGGATGATGGAGGCAAGCAGGACCCCTTCGAAAAAGTTCAGGGAGCGAGGGGGCTTGCGAAAGTAATACCAGCTTCCTGCCCCCACCCCATAGATCCCGGGGCCCAATTCAACGATATTTAGATAGAGTTCGAGGA
>QMLM01000037.1 GCA_003646745.1 Deltaproteobacteria bacterium
CTATAATCTGCTCTTTCCCGATAAGACAGGCCTGAAGACCAAAAGGGGAGATACCAAGGATTTTCAACTCTCCTTCAACTTTTGGTGACAATTACCAAAATCAAAACTCAGGAAACTCCAGAAGGGGTAGGTTTGACACAACAGGGGTATATCCTTTAAAATAATAAATGGACTCAGGACGTCTGGGATCCAGAGAAGGAGGGAAGAGATTTGGTTAAATTTATAAACCTCCGGGTTCTTGGCTTTTTGGGTGTTTAATAACAAAGGAGGGGAAATGGAGGAGAAGGTAGCGGTATATCCCGGCTCTTTTGATCCTATAACCTATGGCCATATCGATATCATCAAGAGGGCGTTGAAGATCTTCGATAAGGTAATAGTAGCCGTGGCCCACAATTATGATAAACAGTCCCTCTTTACCCCTCAAGAGAGAGTGGAGATGATCGAAGAGGCATTAAGAGACTGCCCAAATGTCGTGGTAGAAAGCTTCGAAGGGCTGTTGATGGAATATATGAAGAGGACTAATGCCAAGGTAGTGCTGCGGGGGTTGAGGGCTACCTCAGACTTTGAGTATGAATATCACATGGCCTCTATGAACCGCAGTTTGAATAAAGACGTCGATACCATTTTTATGGTAACAGGTAAGGACTACTTTTTTATCAGCTCTCGAACCATTAAAGAAGTAGCCAGCCTTGGGGGATCGGTGGAAGGATTGGTGCCGGAAAATGTGGCCCGGAGGCTGAAGGAAAAGTTCCCCCAACTCCACCGTCCTCACAACATATGATTTCACGGAAAAAGACTCGACAGATTTCCGTAGGAGGGGTTCTGATTGGTGGGGAAGCCCCCGTGGTGGTGCAATCTATGACTACGACCAATCCCCTCGATGTGGTCTCTACTGTTAATGAAATTGAAAGGATGAAAAGGGCAGGGTGCGAACTCGTAAGGGTGGCCGTGCCGGCCAAGGAGGCCATTAGGGGATTGCGGGAGATCGTCGGCCGTTCCCCCCTGCCTATTATCGCCGATGTCCACTTCGATCATCGTCTGGCGTTGCTGGCCCTAGAGGCAGGAGTGGATGGTCTGAGGATCAATCCGGGTACCATCCCCCACAGGAACAAATTGAGAGAGATCATCGAGGAAGCCAGACAGAGGGGGGTACCTATCAGGATAGGGATAAATACAGGGTCACTGCAGAAGCGCATACTGAACAGATTTGGCCGGGCGACCCCCGAGGCCATGGTGGAGAGTGCCTTGGAATGTATAAAGATCTGTGAGGATATAGGGCATATGGCAATCAAGGTCTCCCTGAAGGCCTCGGACGTCCCCAGGACCGTGGAGGCCTACCGCCTCTTCAGCCAGCGTTCAGATTATCCCCTTCACCTGGGGATCACTGAGGCGGGTCCTCCCTTCTCCGGGGTCATCAAGTCAGCGGTAGGGCTGGGAATTCTTTTGGCCGAGGGGATAGGGGATACCATAAGGGTATCCTTGACCGCCGACCCCGTGTTGGAGGTAAGAGCAGCGTATGGTATTCTGCGGGCCCTGGGGGTGAGACAACGGGGGGTAGATATTATATCATGTCCCACCTGTGGCAGATGTGAAGTAGACCTCATCTCCTTGGTGGAGAAGGTTCAGGAAAGTTTGGAGCATATACACACCCCTATTACCGTGGCCGTGATGGGTTGCGTGGTAAACGGCCCAGGGGAGGCCAGAGAGGCCGATGTGGGCATCGCCGGGGGAAAGGGGGTGGGCCTGCTCTTCAAAAAGGGAGAAGTAGTTGAGAAGGTGAAAGAAGGAGAATGGGTGCGGAGGTTGGTGGAGGAGGTAGAGAGGATGGTAGGTTAGCTACCTCGCAGCTCCCTTTTAGTGTGCAGTACTCGTTGGATCACCGTGATGTGGGTGAGGATGGCAAGGATCCAGAGGATGGGGATCATCCAATCGAGGAGGGCACCAAGGGCAAGTAAGATGATTCTCTCCGGCCTCTCCATGAGCCCCACCTTGCAGGAGGTGATAACCGTCTCTGCCCTCGCCCTGGTGAAGGGGACCAAGAAGCTACCCATGGCCGCTGTTGATGCTAACAGGATCAAAAAAGGATGTCCTGTATATGCATAATAAAATAATAAACCTACAAAGAGGGAGAAGTCGGAATACCTGTCTATCACCGAGTCGAAGAAGCCGCCGAAGGGGGTGACCTGACCTTGTGAACGGGCTACCGCCCCATCCAGTAAGTCAAAGAGCCCCGCAACGAGGATGGCTATCCCCCCTATCTTCCATTTTCCCAGAGCCAAGGCGAATGCAGCTCCCAGATTTACTATCAGACCGATAAGGGTGATGTGGTTAGGTCTTATAAACCCCTTGGACCACTCCGCCAGCTTATAGAGATAAGGATCTAACTTATGATTTAACATTGAACCCAACATCGATTTAGCACCCTCTTCAACGGGTCTTTCCTATTATAGGGTTTGGGCGAGAAAAGTCAAAATAAATCTAACTCTTTATTTCTGTACCAAAATACTAAAGATTTCACTTGCCCATCGAAATCCTTGGTTTTTGAACCCTCTAAGAAGAGGAATTTTCTCCTTGCAAAAAGATGACAAAATCTTATAATAATTTTTCTCTAAAAAGCCGCAGTAGGAGGCAGAAGAAATGGAGACGTTTTACTTGGGGATAGATGTGGGTTCGGTAAGTGCCAATACTGTAGTGATGAACCGAGCGGGTGAGGTCTTGGAGGAATACTACACCCGCCTCAGGGGTCAACCTCTGAAGACGGTAAAAGGGATCTTGGAGGAAATCTTCTCCCGCATTCCTGCCGAGAGGTTCGCTGGCATATCCTTTACCGGTACCGGGGGAAAAGTATTAGCGGAGATCTTAGGAGGGGAGTTTTACAACGAGATTATAGCTCAGTCTAAGGCCATTGAACGCCTCTATCCTCAAGTGAGGACTGTAATCGATATCGGGGGAGAGGATTCCAAGCTCATCATTATAGAAAGAGAAGGGGATAGATTCAGGATAGAGGACTTCTCCATGAACACCCTGTGTGCCGCAGGTACAGGGTCCTTTCTCGATCAACAGGCCTCCCGGCTGGGGCTCACCATTGAGGAATTTGGCCAATTGGCCTTGAAGTCGCAAAATCCGCCACGGATTGCAGGCCGATGCAGTGTCTTCGCCAAGTCGGATATGATCCACCTTCAGCAGATTGCCACTCCGGATTACGACATCGTCGCCGGGCTCTGTTATGCCCTGGCTAGGAATTTCAAAAGCAACATCGGCAAGGGGAGGGAATTTCGGCGACCCGTAGCCTTTCAAGGGGGAGTAGCGGCCAATGTAGGGATGAGGCGGGCCTTCCTCGACATCTTGGAGCTGAGTGAAGAGGAGTTCATCATACCCAAATACTACGCCTCCATGGGGGCCATCGGGGCGGTGTTGTTGGCCCTTGAGGAGGGGAAGTTTGAAGGGAAGGTATTTGCCGGCATAGAACCCCTCCAACTGTATATCAGCCAGCAGCAGGATACAAAGAGGCAGGGGTGGGAACCTCTAGCCCTTTCCCCTAGGCACCTGGAGGAGAAGGAGCGGATCTACAAACCTGAGGTTCAAAAGGGAAAGATCCCTGCCTATTTGGGGTTAGACGTGGGATCCATCAGCACGAATTTGGTGGTCATCGATGAACAGGAGCGGGTCCTTGCCAAGAGGTACTTGATGACGGCGGGCAGGCCTATAGAGGCCATCCGCCAGGGGTTGCAGGAGATCGGGCAGGAGATCGGGGATATGGTGGAGATCAAGGGGGTAGGCTCCACAGGGTCTGGCAGATACCTTAACGGTGATTTCGTAGGGGCGGATATAGTTCGCAATGAGATTACCGCCCAGGCCACAGCAGCCGCCAACATCGATCCGGAGGTGGACACCATCTTCGAGATCGGCGGCCAGGATTCCAAGTATATTAGTCTCGATGGTGGGGTCATCGTCGACTTTGAGATGAATAAGGTATGCGCTGCTGGTACGGGTTCCTTCCTCGAAGAACAGGCGGAGAAGCTCGGCATTTCCATCAAGGAGGAGTTTGCACAAAGGGCCTTGCGGGCCCCTTCCCCGGTGAGGATGGGGGAGAGGTGTACGGTGTTCATCGAATCTGATCTGGTCCACCATCAGCAGCGAGGGGCAGACACCGACGATTTAGTGGCGGGGCTCTGCTACTCCATCGTCCAGAATTACCTAAACCGTGTGGTAGGGGATCGTCGAATAGGAAATAAAATCTTCTTTCAGGGAGGGACTGCCTTCAATAAAGGGGTAGTGGCGGCCTTTGAGAAGATTTTGGGCAAAGAGATTACTGTACCTGAGAATCACGACGTGACTGGGGCTATTGGGGTGGCACTGCTGGCGAAAAAGGAGCGCACCTGGGAGAAAAGTAATTTCAAGGGGTTCGATCTGAGCCAGCGCCGCTATGAGATCACCACCTTCGAGTGTAAAGGTTGCCCTAACATGTGTCTCATTAGGAAAGTGAGTGTTGAGGGGGAGAAGCCTCTCTTTTACGGGAGTCGTTGTGAGAAGTATGATGTAGTCCGCCGGAGCAAAGGGAGCCATCTGCCGGATCTTTTCGCTGAGAGGGAAGGGCTGCTTTTTGGGCACTACCCAGGGGAGGAATCGTTAGGGGATGATGCCCCAGTTATCGGAATTCCCCGCGCCCTTTTATTTCATGAACTCCTGCCCTTTTGGAAGGCCTTCTTCACGGAATTAGGTTATAGGGTAGTCCTATCTGATCCTACCAATAAAGAGTTGATCCGCCGGGGAGTGGAGTCGGTGGTGGCCGAGACCTGTTTCCCCATCAAGGTGGCCCATGGCCATGTCCTCAACCTGCTGGAGAAGGGGATAAAGAAGATCTTTCTGCCCAGCATCATCAGCATGGAGAAGTTTCGGGAGGACTTTGAGCACTCTCAGACTTGTCCTTATGTGCAGTCCTTCCCTTATGCCGTACACTCCTCCATTGACTTTAAGAAGTATGGGGCACGGGTCTTGCAGCCTGTAATCCCTTTTGGCATGGGCTCAAAGGAGGTGGAGCGGGCCCTGATAAAGTTCGGAAGGAGATTGAAAAGGGGGGCGGGGGACGTCCGTCGTGCTTATATTCGGGCCCAAGAGCAGCAAAACAGGTTTTACCGTGCCATTGGCGCCCGCGGCAGGGAGATATTGGAGGGGTTGAGAAAAGGGGAAAAGCTTATGGTGATAGTTGGCCGTCCCTACAACAGTTGCGATCCCGGGGTAAATCTCGATATACCCAAAAAGCTGCGTGACTTAGGTGTGCTCCCCATCCCCATGGATTTCCTCCCTCTAGAGTCCATGGCCGGCAGAGAAGGTCTTAAAGATATGTATTGGAAATACGGGCAGAAGATCTTAGCCGCTGCTCACCTGATCAAAGATGATCCCAGGCTCTTTGGGGTCTACATCACTAATTTCGGCTGCGGGGCAGATTCCTTTATTAGCCACTTCTTTCGCGATATCCTTAAGGGAAAACCATACTTACAACTGGAGATAGATGAGCATAGCGCCGATGCAGGAGCCATCACCAGGTGTGAGGCATTTCTCGATAGCCTTAAGCATGCCCGAGGCCCTAAAGAGGAGAAGCGTCGCAGAGGAAAGATAGGGGGAGATGTCAACCGCACGATCTACATTCCCTATATGTGTGACCATGCCTTTGCCTTTGCTGCGGCCTTTGAGGCCTGCGGTGTCTCAGCCCGGGTATTTCCCGAATCGAACCAAAAAACCCTCTATTGGGGCCGAAAATATACCTCTGGCAGGGAGTGCTACCCTTGCATCTTGACTACAGGAGACATGATCAGGGTAGTTAAAAGCCCGGACTTCGACCCTCAAAAGGTGGCCTTCTTTATGCCCTCAGGGAATGGTCCTTGTCGTTTCGGACAGTACCACCGTTTCCATCGCCTCACCTTGGATGAACTCGGTTATGCCGATGTCCCTATTTATTCTCCTAACCAGGATGAGACCCTCTATAAAGACCTGGGGATTCTCGGCTCCGAGTTCGATAAGCTTGGGTGGTGGGCGATAGTGGCAGTAGATCTGCTCATCAAAAAGCTTCACGAGACAAGGCCTTACGAGAAGGATCCTGGTGAGACAGATCGGGTATATAGGGAATGCCTCGATTTAGTCTGTGAAGCTATACGCACAGGGGGCGGAGAGCTGGAGAGATTGGAGGAGGCCCTTCGTGAGGCCAGGAGGAGGTTTGAGCGGATACCCGTGGTGGGTCCGGGTAGCAAGCCCAAGATAGGGATTGTGGGGGAGATCTATGTGAGATCCAATCGCTTCAGTAATGAGGATATCGTTCGTAAGATAGAGTCCCTGGGTGGGGAGGTGTGGCTTGCCCCTCTCGTTGAATGGATTCATTATATCAATGCCATGGCCCGCAGGCGTAGCTTTAACAGGAAACATTTTTCCAATCTTTTAAAGATTTTTTTGACCGAATACTATCAGGAGAAGTATGAACACAGACTAGAGCGCATCTTCTGGGGAAGTATTAATAACCTAAAAGAACCCAAGACCTCCAGAATCCTTAAGTTGGCCAAACCTTATCTAGATTCAACCTTTGAAGGTGAGGCGATCCTGAGCGTTGGCAAAACTATAGACTTCGCCCTGAAAGGGGCTAGTGGCGTGGTAAACGTAATGCCCTTCACCTGCATGCCGGGGACGGTAGTAAGTGCCATCTTGAAGAGGTATCGTGAGGAGAACAACAACCTCCCCATATTAAACATGGCCTACGATGGCCAGGAACAGAGCAACATTATGACCCGTTTAGAGGCTTTTATGTACCAGGCCAAACAGTATCAGGAGCAGTATCTTTCGCGCAGCAAATCAAAGTCTTTATAGGGGTGATTTTTATTCGGTTTTTGTTATAAAAGGGGTATATCCATCTTTTACCAGAAGGTGAGCATACTGATAGGCCTCTTGCCGGCTGCTGAATTTTCCCAACCTCACTCGATAATATTTACTCTCTGGTGTCTTCAATATACTGATGTAGACCACCTGATGGATCTTTTTTAATTCCTTCATTAGCCTGAGGGCATTGGCCCTGTGGATAAAGGAGCCCACCTGAACTGTAAAGGGTCCTTCTGCAGGCAGAGGCAGTCCTTTATCTAAGACCTCCACCCTCACCCAGGCTACTCCTTCTTGTACCATCCCTAATATATGGGCAGCAGCATAGGAGAGGTCGATGATTCTTCCCTTCACGAAGGGGCCACGGTCATTGATAGTTACCATTACCGATCTGCCATTTTTTAGGTGGGTGACCATCACCTTGGTCCCCATGGGGAGGGTTCGATGAGCGGCAGTTAGCTGAAACATATTATATACCTCACCACTGGAGGTGCGTCGACCATGGAACTCCCTCCCATACCATGAGGCCCATCCGTACTCTACCCTTCGGACACCCGGGGGGAGCTTAGGTGGGGGGATCTTTATCTCCCTCTTCGGGGCACACGCTAAAGAAAGTAGCAAGATGAGATATATCCATACTATCCTTTTCATCCTTGTAGCCTCACGACCTATAGAACGAGGGATACCGTTCCCCTTTCCCTTTGAGGATCACTTTTCACCCTTATCTCCTTTAGGCCAAAGGATTCCTTGAGCCTCTTTATATTCATCCCCCTCTGCCCAAAGAAATTAGAGATATCCTGGGGGGAAAGGATGAAGGTGGGGCAGCTACCCTTATCTGCAAGGGAGTTGGCCAAAGCAGAAACGGCCTGATCATATAGGATAGAGCTTTCCACCAATTGTCGAAAGGCAGGGTGGTAAGGGCCGGCCACTATGGTTTCTCCTTCCTCCAGCGAAGGGGTTGGTTGCAATCCCACCCTGATCACCGGGATCTTGGCCTGACGAAATCTCTGCATGGCATCCTTGGTGAGGTTTACTGCTTCCCACAGGGGAAGAGGGCGGTATTTCCCTTTCTTAAACCACCTTTCCAAGGCCGTTCCCTTTATTACCAATGTGGGGTAAATGCGGACAAAATGGGGCCTCAATTCTATTACTTTTTCTACGGTAGAGGCGAATTTTTCCGATGTGTCACCTGGCAGACCGACCATGAGTTGAATCCCCACCTCGAAGTCTCTCTGTTTTAGCTCCCTCACGGCTCTTTTTACCGTTCTAGCTCGGTACCCTCTGCAGGAGATCCTCAGCACTTCGTCGTCCATCGACTGTACCCCAAGTTCAACAGTGGTTACCTTGCCCGCTTTGAGGATTTCCAGGATCTCAGGGTATATATAATCGGGTCGCGTGGATAACCGTAAGGAGTGAACCCTTGCATCCCTCAGAAAGGGGGTGACACTACGCAGAAGTTCCTCTTGTGTATGCAGAGCAAGGGCGGTGAAACTCCCCCCATAGAAGGCCACCTGCACCAGTTGAGCCTTCTTCATCTTGTGTATGCCTACCTTCAGATACCACTCTATCTCCTCTTGAATCTTTTCAGCGGTAGGGAGTGATGTGGTGTGGTAGGCAATTCGATTTTGATCACAGTATATGCACCTGTGGGGACAACCGAAATGGGAGATAAAAATGGGAATTATGAATCTTTTGTCCTCCACTCTAGTCCTTCCTCAAAGTTTTTAGGGCCTCAGCGGCTGCCCGCTGCTCGGCTTCTTTTTTGCTTCTTCCTTTTCCCTTCCCGTAGACCTTCCCCCCAATATATATGGTCACCTCAAAGGTCTTGTCATGATCTGGGCCCTTTTGATCTGCCAAGATATATTGAGGGGTGGTATTTAAATGTCTTTGGGTATATTCCTGAAGGCTAGTTTTAAAGTCCGAATCCCTTAATCCTTCTCCCATCTCCTCCAACAGGGGGGCATACAATCGCTCTAATACTCGAAAGGCCTCTTTATATCCACCATCTAAATAAACGGCGGCCGCCAATGCCTCCGTCCCTCCGGCCAAAATAGAATTCTTCTGCCTCCCCCCAGTTTCATCTTCTCCCCGCCCCAATCTCAGGGTTTGCCCCAGTCCAAGCCCTCGGGCAAGGGAAGCGAGGGTAGCCTCCTTGACCAGTGAGGCCCGCGCCTTAGAAAGTCCTCCTTCATTGAGATGAGGGAAACGAACAAAAAGGAGATGGCTTACCACTAATTCTATTACCGAATCCCCCAAAAACTCCAACTTCTCGTTGTCTTCCCCTTTCTCATTTTCCTGATGGAGCCAGGAGCGATGGGTAAGGGCCTGTGTGAGGAGCTGGAGGTTCCGGAAGCGATAGGAGATTTTTTCCTGCAATTTCTTTAGCTGAGACACCTATGGCCCTTGAACTATTTCCACCCGGACGGCCTTAAGGAATCCCCTGTCGTTGATGTATTGGACTTTTACGGTCTCTCCTATATTGGGGTAACGTCGGGGGTAATATATAGTCCTTCTGCCTACATAAAAGGTATAGGTTTTTCTCGTTCTGTTACTTTCGACTACGAGAGTCCCGCGGCGAAAGACATTGATCTGGACGGATAAGACTTTTCCTTTCACCTCATTAGGGCCTATCTCTTTGTCCAGGGCTACCTTGCTGTGGGGAAGGATGCTTCCCATACCCATCACCGCCGTGGAGAGGACGATTATAAGGGCTAAAGCGGCTTTTTTGTACGCCATACGACCTCCGTAGGCATTTTATTTGTGTTAAATCTTATATAACAGATCGATACCACGATGTCAAGAAAGGGAAATTACTTGATGCATCATTATAAAATCTACTTGAAGTAGTATTCATTGCATCATATGAAGATCTACTCCAGGGCATGGGTTTTTCTCCTGGATGAAGTAGCCAATTTTATGAGTTTATCTTGAAGTTTGAGTAGTTTTCTTCTTAAGGCCGCAGGATTCAGCATCTCATACTCCTCTCTAAGCCTCTCTTTTGCCTCCTCAGAGACCTCCTCACACTCAAGCACCCTCTCACAGGGGGTCTTGGGATCATCATATCTCCTCTTCACCCTTGAACCTTCTCTCAGCTTCTCGAGAAGCTTCATCGAGGGCTGAAAGTAGTTCACATAGAGCCTCAGCACCCCTCCCACCTCCCTGAGGAGCCTCAGGGCCTCCTCCCCCTCATACCGAAGATATCCCACATACCTCCTCACTACAGACCAATTCTTCTGCTCTATATGGCAGTTGTCATTCTTCCTGTAGGCCCTTGAGCGGGTGAAGGTGATGCTACTCTGCTCACACCACCTGAGGAGGTGATAATTGATGAAGGCAGAGTCATTGTCAGAGTCTATCCCCTTCAGGGGGAAGGGAAACCTCTCCTCCGCCTCCCTCAAGGCCTCAAAGACCCAGACCTGGGCCCTATTCTTCACAGGGATCAACTCCGTCCATTGGGTCTTTACATCCGTCATCGCCAGAGTGTAACAGAAATCCCCTCTTGGTGAACCCTCATCATGGCTCACCAGGTCTATCTCTATGAATCCTGCCTGCCTCCTCTCTTTGGCCAGGAGCCTATCGATGGTGGATGAGGATATCCTCAGGAGCAGTTCTCTGGTTTTGGGATCAAGCTCTATC
>QMLM01000038.1 GCA_003646745.1 Deltaproteobacteria bacterium
ATCCTAGAGGAGGTGGCACAGAGATATTTTCGCCTTAAGCCGCTGGTGATCGGCCCAGGGATCAAGACAGGGATGCCCATCTACTACGATAACCCAGCAGAGGTAGGGGCAGATAGGATCGTCCACTCTGTAGCTGCCTATGATTAATATCGTCAAGAGCTGATCGTGGTAGATTAAGGCACCGCCACTACGTGCGACTACCTCTCTGCCAGAGGGGAGTATATGGGAGGGGCCATCGCTCCTGGGATAGGCATCTCTATGGAGGCCCTCTTTCAGCGGGCCTCAAAATTGCCCCGGGTGGAGCTGCTCAAACCAAAGGGTGTCATCGGCAAAAATACGATATACAGTATGCAGGCTGGCATTTTTTACGGTTATGTGGGTTTAGTAGATGAGCTGGTCAGCAGGATCCAGGAGGAAACCCATTCTAAACCCAAGGTGGTGGCCACAGGTGGATGGGCACGTTTGATCGCCTCGGAGTCTAAGACCATCCAAGAGGTGGACGAACTGCTCACCCTCAAAGGGCTAAAGATAATCTATCTGCGCAATATTACCAAAAGGAGATAAGCCAGGCAGAAATTACTCAGCGTTCTATTAGATTTATTAGGTTAAGGAGGCCAAATATGAAATGGGTTAAGGGAGGGGTGAAGATATATGTTATTGTTTTTATTTTATTATTTATCTTCGCAATTTCAGCTGTTGTTTTGACCCCCTTTATCTGCTCCGGAGGGGCGCCCGTTGGTCCTTTTCGGGGTGAGGACTGCATAAGGTTTAATCCCAATAGGCTGAAAGTTAAGAAAATCAATAAACGTTGGCATATTGTAGAGGGAAATTACGACGTAATTGATTTCGGCCCCAAAAAAATCTGAGGCTTTGGCTGCGCTAGGTTTCATAAAATATTATGGATTTTCTCATATCTGTTTTGTCGGCAGACCTGGTCCAAGCTTCGAATATCCGCGAAAATGACACTTTATAAGAGTTAGGACAATTTTAGGCAAAATTAAGACATAAATCTTTGGTAAAATAGGCCGTATCTGAGGCCGTGGCAGCTGATACGAATCTTCTCCTTTCCCATCCTCTCCATAGAAGAGAGGATGATGATGGCCCCTGCCAAGATGATGTCGGCCCGCTCAGGGGGAAGGCCTTTGATTTTTTTTCTCGCCTCCAGGTCTTTTCTTTGCAGCTCTTTTACCAAATTTCTGCGCTCGTCAATGGACATTGGCAGTCCATGGATTTTTTGCCTGTTAAAACTTTCCTGTCCTAGATGGGCGCAGGCAAGGGTAACGGCCGTTCCTCCAATGCCTACCAGCTCTCCCTCTGCCGCCAGGGGAAGGTGGTGCAGGCTTTTCTCTATTTTTCCTTGAAGCCTCATGACCTCATCCTGTGAAGGTGGATCACTGTGTAGGAATTCCTCGGTTAGATTGACTGCCCCCAAGGGGAGGCTGAGGGGCTGCAGATGTTGATCTTCCCCTCGGCGGAAGATATATTCTGTACTTCCTCCTCCGACATCCATTACTAAGACATCACGGGGCATAGCCGGGTCCCTCTCGACCGCCAAAAAGGAGAGATAAGCCTCATCTTTTCCGGTGATAATCTGTGGGGAAATACCGCACTCTTTTTGGACTGCTTGGATAAACTGTTCAGCATCCGTTGCCAAGCGCAGGGCGTTAGTCCCCACGGCAGCGATCTTCTCAACCTCTTTCCGCTGGCAAAGGGAAATGAACCTCTTTAGGGCTGAGATAGTTTTTCGAACGCTGCAAGGATCGAGCCTACCTCCTCTTTGCAGTCCCTTCCCCAGACGGGTAGTTTCCTCAATATCCAGGACCACCTCCAAATTGCCCTCAGGTGTTATCTGCCCTATTAGTAGTAAGATAGTATTAGATCCGATATCTATGGTTGCGTAACGCCTCAAAAACAACCTCTCTATTTATAGCAGGCGATAAACCTCTCGATAGAGCGGTCAAAGGTCTTTTCAAACTCAGGCGGGAAGAGACACCCCGGTAATTCCCCTCGGCTCCAATGATATCTGATACACTCACAACATTTCCCCTTTTTGTCACATGGCTCATAAGTGCAAGTACATCTTTTTTTATTCATCTCCAAGTTACACTCTATCATTCTTTTCCCTCCTGCTGGCCAAATTTAAATTTATTAAATCTTGAGGGCTGTCAACCTGAATGGTCAATGAGGGTCTTTATCCACCTCAGTTTCAAGATCAAGTAGACCTCCTTACCCACCTCTAGGTCCATTTCCTCACCTATCTGTGTAGGTACTTCGGCCAAAAGGGTATGATCACCCACCTCCAGTTTTATCCTGGTGAGGGGTGGCGAAGGATCAATTTCTGTGATCACCCCCTTAAACCTGTTAAGATCTGGTCCAGGGGGCTTTTCCGCGGAGATATAGATGTCACGAGGGGAGATGGCGATCTTGTTTACCTCAGTCCCTTCATAAGGGGCTATAATAGTGAGGCCACCGGTGTTTATCTCCATTAAACCTTGACCTATTTCACGGCAATGTTTACAGGGCAGAATGTTCGGTGAGCCGATGAATTCTGAGACGTGCTCGTTTTGAGGGTTGAAAAATATCTCCTGTGGGGTCCCAACCTGCTGTAGCGTTCCTTGGTATATTACAGCTATCCTATCCCCTAATTCCTCTGCCTCTCTTTGATTGTGGGTCACGTAAATAGTGGTTATTCCCAATTTGCTTTGGAGGCTTTTAAGCTCTATCCTTAGATATTTGGATGTCCTGAGGTCAAGGTTGCTAAGGGGTTCATCGAGGAGCAAGATCTGGGGCGAGGGGGCGAGGGCTCGGGCCAAGGCCACCTTTTGCCTTTCCCCCCCACTGAGGTCACGCGGAAAGCAATGGGCCAGATGCTCTATCCTCATCAGGCGAAGCAGTTCTTTTAGTCTTGTCATTATTTCAGCAGGGGGCCTTTTTTGTACCTTTAGGCCATAGGTGATATTGGCACTTACATCCAGATGAGGGAAGAGCGCAAGGTCTTGGAATAGATAACCTATGCCCCTTTGGTGAGGAGGAGTGTCATCGATAGGGGAGCCGTCCAAGAGAACTGACCCATTATATTCGGCCAGACCAGCAATGACATTCAGCAAGGTGGTTTTCCCTGCTCCGGTAGGGCCCAGAAGGACCAACAACTCTCCATCCTCTATCCGTAGGTCGATATGACGACAGATAAAGTTTGTAACTCCTCGTAGTTCGATACTGGGCATCATTTTACCTCCACTTGGCAGTAAGCCTTTGCTCGAGATACAGGAAAACCCTTTCGAAGGTGAAGCACATCATTGATAAAACCATCAGGCATACAATGATAATATCAATCCGGATGAGGCTTTCCGCCCGCATGAGCAGGGCACCTATCCCGGTGGGAATGGCAACCATTTCAGCCGCAATTATCACCCTCCAGGCCATTCCCGCCTCCAATCTCAATCCGGTGAAGATATTCGGAACAGCCAAAGGCAGGACCACAGAAGTCAGGATCTTAAATTCCGAAGCCCCGAGAGTTCTCGCTGCCTGGATGAGGTTTTTATCCACGCCCTTGATGCCGGCGACAGTATTATAGCAAACGGGGAAAAATGAACAGATAAATATAATAGCAATCGGCAACATCTCATTTATCCCTATCCAGAGCATCAACAAGGGGAGCCAACCTAGGGCGGGGATGGGATATAATATGCTGATTATGGGATTGAGGGCTTTATTAATCAACTCCTTCCAACCCATGAGTACTCCCACCAACAAGCCACCCAAACAACCAAGGGAGAAACCAACCAAGACTCGAAACAGACTTCGCAAAAAGTTATCGAGTAACACACCATTGACTATTAGGGTATAAAATTCCTCAATCACGGCGGAGAAAGGGGGGAAAAATAACTGAGCCGGTATTATATTTAATCGGGCCCCCACTTCCCATGCGGCCAGAAACAGGGCCACAGGCAGTATTCCCCATCCTGGTCTAAATTTATTTGCCATGCAGATACCTCAAATCCAGGATATCTTCAACTTTGAATACCCTTTTAATATAGCCCAACTCCGATATATAATTTATCGTATCCTGAATTATCCCTGGATCGAGATCAGTTGTATAGACCAACCTGTTCATGGAGCGAGAGATGATCAAAGGGGTGATCTTTAACTTGACGGCAATCCTTGCTGCCTTGGCCGGGAGGATTTGCCTCCCTGTAATCGATAGCTGTCGGGCCACAATCTCCGCTGCCTCATCTGGATGTTGATTAATCCAGTCTGTAGCCATTTTGGTAACCTTCACCAACTTTCTCACCACCTCTGGATGGCCCTCTATTAGTCCCTGTTTAATTACCAAAACACTTCCTTGCATCCGGGGCCAGAGATCTTGGCTGGTAAGAAACATCTTGAACCCAGATCCCTCAGCCATGGTTGCCCATTGTTCGGGGAGAAAGGCTGCATCTAGTTGCCCTGTTTTAATGGCGAGGACCTGCTGGGGCGGGTTCATCCGCCGAACGTTGTTTAATACCTTACCCTCATCGAGGTGATGCCTATCTATTGCCCTGTGCAGAAGCACATCCACCGCACCGCCTTCCCTCACACAGCCAAGGCGAATGGTGGGGTTCTCTAAGTCTCGGATCTTTTTTATCCTTTTGTAGTTGACCACCAAGCCATAGCCATACTTATGGGTCCCAGCCACTATTTTTATCGGAACCTTGGCATTGGCGTAGACATTTATTGCTGGAACCAAGCAAATATAGGCCACCTGGATATCCCCCCGGGCAAGGGCTGCCGCTAGGGCCATACCAGTTACATAGCTCTCATAGGCTGTGAAGTTCAACCCCTGCTGCTCAAACCACCCCTTATTCTTGGCTACATAGGCGCAGGCTGCGTGGTCCATAAATTCCACCGCCATGCCTATCTTGATATCTTTGGTCTGTTTCGCCTCCTTCGCTTTAACAGTAAAAGGAACCATTCCTATTACTAACATGGCTAAAGTTGTAATTGAGACTGCGAAATACCTCGTAAATATATTCATTTTTCCCTGCTTTTTTAGCTAACTTTAAAATTGGTTGCAGACTTAAATCTACCTTCGTTACTTTGATCTTCAGATATCCAAAATTAGAATATTCATGACAGAAATAATTCAAACTAAAAGAAGCTGTCAAGCTACTTTAACTCATTAGATAATCCTTGACAAATTGCCTCTCTGTTATATAGTTACAACCTAGTTCTTCTCCTTAAATGGTATCCAAGACAGGGGAGGAGGGAAATAGGGAAAGGGGGTGAAGAGGATGCCTGATGGGAGGGTTGCAAGGGTCACAGAGGTAATCGCGGGATCACCTAAGAGCTTCGATGATGCCATCCAAGTGGGGTTTAAGAGGGCGGTAAAGACCTTGAGGGGCATTACTGGTATGCGCATCTTGGAGTTCAGGGTGGCAGTGGAAAACGAAAAGATCGTTGAGTACCGCGTAAGGATGGAGGTCATTTTCGTCCTAGAGGATTAACAAGGGTATAAACCGTTAAAAAAGAGAAGGGGGCAGCTCGAGAAGAGACTGTCCCTTTTTGCTGAAACTTTAAGGATTATGACGAAGAGAACCTGTATCTATTTAATTTTGTTCTCTTTTTTTCTCATCGCCTCTTGCGCTAAGGTCACCTATATAGGAAAACTTCTCTGGGGGGAGACAAAGATACTATGGGGGAGCATGCCAATTCAGGAGGTCTTAGGTGATAAAGGGGTAAAAGACAGAGTGAAGAAGAGAATAAGGCTCGTTCAGGAAGTGAAGGAATTCGCGCATCAAAAGATGGGATTGAGCCTTAATGGCTGTTATGAGTCTTTTTATCGGGTAAAGGATGACACGCTAATCTATTTGGTGAGCGCCTGTCCCAAAGACAGCCTGCGCCCCTATAGCTGGCATTTTCCTATAGTGGGAGAGGTGACCTATAAAGGCTTTTTTGACAAGAAGGATGCCTTAAAGGAGATAAAGAGACTCCAAAAAAGGGGATTGGATACCTGCCTCCAGAGGGCCATCGCTTTTAGCACTCTAGGGTGGTTGAGCGATCCCATCTATTCCACGATTTTAGAGAGACATCCGGTTATTATCATAAATACCATCATTCACGAGCTAGTCCATAACAACATCTTTTTCAAGGGAAAGACGGAATTTAACGAACAAATTGCCTCTTTTATCGGAGAAAAAGGCGCCCTAATGTTTATTGAGGAGAAATTTGGGGTCTCTTCTCCATATTATCAGCTTGCTCTGGATTTGGCTAAAGATGAGCAGCTCGTTGCCAGCTTCTTAGAAGAACTTTATGATGAATTGAAGGATCTATACTCACAGCAGATACCATTACAGGAGAAGATGAGAAGGAGGCAGCAGCTATTTGCGCAAGGGAAAAGGAAGTTTGCTGACCTTAAAAGTATGTTGAAGACGGGCTGTTTCATGGATCTTGACAGGGAAGGATTTAACAATGCCTCAATCGTGGCCTATAAGCGCTATCTTATCACTCCTGATGGGCTTCTACAGCAGGTGTATGAAGCATTAAACAGTAATATGAAGGACTTCATAAAATTTCTGCGAAGTATACGAAAGGAAAAGGCGCCTCACCTTTACTTAGAGAGATGGCTTCGCGAAAGGCCTAGACCTACTTGCTATTGACTATTACCATTTTTCCTCTCCCCTCTGCTACCAAAGACCCATCTTCTAAATAGGCGGCGGTTTTTATCTCTAATATTCCCTTGATAACTCTCTCCAGGTTTCCCTTAAAGATCACTCGGCTGCCCAAGGGTATGGGCTTACGGTATCTCACCTCCATCCTCGCTGTAACCGCATCGTAACCCAAATACATGGCATTCCACCCCAACAGCTCATCAAAGATCAAGCTAATAACCCCCCCGTGAAGGTACTTAGACCAACCCCGATAACGATCGTGGGCAATAAATTCCGCCCTTACCCCTTTATCGCCATCTCTGATAACCTCTAATTTCAGGCCATCGTGGTTTTTTTTACCACATACAAAACAGTGGTTATCCTTGATAAGTTCCACTTTAACTTCCCCCTTCCTCTGTCCCCTTAAGATATTTCCTCACCATTTCGAAACTCCTTGCTAATTCCTCCTCTTGATGTACTTCAAGGGTGTAGATCAGAGTATGCTGCTGATTCCCGAGGAAGCGAAAAAATTTGGGAAAGTCGAACTTTCCATCTCCAGGGGGAAGGTGTTGGTCTTCTTTCCCGTTATTGTCGTGGATATGTACCTCCACCAGTCTGTTACCTAATCTCCTTATCCACTCTTCCCAGCCAATTTTGCCAAAGACGAGCCAGTGGCCGGTATCAAAGCAAAAACCAAAGTGTGGGGAATTGATCGCTTCCAGAAGCATCTCCAAAGTCTCTGGCCCTTCTTCAAAAACATTTTCTAATGCCAGCGTCACCCCCAAATCTTCTGCTCTCTTCACCAAAGGTGCCCACATCTCCACACTCCCCTTAAACCACAGATCTTGAAACTCACCATAACGCCACTTATCATATCCAGGATGACAAACCACAACCTTAGGTCTGATCAGAGCCGCTAGATGGAGGATTTCCTCCAGTCTTTCCCTGGTGGCCATTCTGATTTTGCTGTCCACCCCCCCGGGTGCCAAGTCCATGTAAGGGGCGTGAAAGGTATAGGAGATGTCGCTCAGGCTTAATGCTTCTCCGAGGCGCCGTACGTCCTCATCACGACACTTATCTAGGGCAAAGGAGTCAAAATATATCTCTGGATGAATCTTCCTTCGAATGGCCTCATCTTGGCGCGCCAGAAGGATCTCGTAAGGAACGGTGGTTTGGACGATCATCACGACACCCTCTCGCCCAGCATGTGAGCTGACCTTACTAATTGTTCTAACATCTCCAAATGCTTTCTTTCACCGAGGACAATGAGGATATCACCCTTTTCGATCAAAGTTTCTGAAGAGGGGTTGAAGATCATCTCCCCTGATTCCTTTCTGATGGCTACTACAATTAATCCCAAATCGCGCCTAATCCCCGATTCCCTCAAGGGTTTTCCTCTGAATCTAGTGTCATCCTCAACGGTGATTTCCTCCAGTTGGAGTTCAAGATGCCTTTTTTGCACCACCAGATCGACAAAGTCTACAACATTTGGCCTAAGTACGGCGTTAACCATCCTGGCAGCACCCATTAGATAGGGTGATACCACACGATTTGCCCCTGCGCTTAGCAGTTTCCTCTCCGCCCCCTCTTCATCGGCCCGACTGAGGATATAGAGGTTGGGATTTAAGGATCTGGCCGACAGCGTGATGTAGAGGTTGTCAGCATCAGAGCGTACAGAAGCAATAAGGGCTTTGGCCTTTTCTACTCCAGCCCTGATAAGGGTTTCGTCCTCTGTGGCATCTCCCTCTACATAGGGGAACCCGTCCTCCTCAATTAATTTTATCCTCTCTAGGTCTTTTTCTATTACTACGAAGGGGACATTTTCGCGTCCGAACTCCTTGGCAATAAAGGAGCCGATACGACCATAGCCACATAAGATAAAATGATTTTTTAACTTTTTAACCCTTTTCTCCAATTTTCTCCTCCCTAGAATCTTTCGCAGTTGGCCGGCGATGATGGTTTGAGATATGTTCCCGACGATATAGGCCATCATGCCGAAACTAAACAGAATAAGGAATACAGTAAATATCCTCCCTTGCCTTGATAGGTGATAAACCTCTCCGTAGCCTACTGTGGTAATAGTTATGACGGTCATATATAGGGAATCAAGGAGGCTCCACCCCTCAATAAATTTGTAACCCAGAGTTCCCCCTATGAGGAGGGATAAGATAATAAGAAAGGCTATAGCTAAATGACGTAAGAGAACCAAAAGAGATATCTCCCTTCTATGAACATCCAAAGATATTATAACTTTTGCCCAAAGGCAATATAAAGTTTGGGGAGAATTTCCTTGAGGAAGGAAGTTCTTTTATGACAGAATGGGATGATAAAGATGATAAAAAGTACTTTATAACATCTGGGAGGAGCCTTGAGATGGAAGAGACCTTTTTTGCCTTGGCTCTTTCGGGACTTAAACGGGGGATCTATACCTTTTTAGATCTCCTCAAATTTCTGCTGCCTGTCTACACCATCATTTTCTTTTTGCAAGAGGGAGGGTTCCTAAAGGAGTGGGCAACCCTTTTTAGCCCTTATATGTCTATTTTCGGGCTTCCGGGAGAAGCAGCCATCCCCTTAATTTTAGGTAATATACTCAATATATACGCTGCCTTAGGTGCCTTAGCTGGCCTACACCTGAGTGGGGCGGAGATAACGATCATCTCTCTAATGCTTTTGATTTCTCATAACCAGATTATGGAAGGTGCCGTTCTATTCAAAGTGCGGCCGATCTTTGTCCTTCTGGTCCCTTTTAGGCTGTTCCTCTCTATTTTGGTGGCAGTGACCTTGAACCCTTTGATACACGAGATATTATGATAAGAGATTACCTGACGTCTCTTTTTTCCTTCTCTTTTATGATCCTTATTATCATTATTCCTCTCTTTGTAGTCCTCGAGATATTAGAGAAGAGATGGTTGCGAAAGGCCTCCTGGGCACGTCCATTTAAGGCTCTGGGTTTGTCAACTGAGGCCTGTTTTCCTCTTCTTTCGGGTCTCATCTTCGGGCTCTTTTATGGGGCTGGGTTGATCATCGATTTTCTAAAGAACTCGAGGTTAAATGCCAAAGAGACCCTTGCCATCTTGGTCTTTCTCTCCATCTTCCACAGTGCCTTTGAGGACACCCTTTTATTTCTCGCTGCGGGGGCCAATTTTTTCCTCATTACCATTCCAAGGGTGATCTTGGCCCTTTCAGTTCTCATTGTCTTAAAGTATATACGCATCGGCGAGTAGAAGTTTGAAGTAGTATTTACGGACCTTATCATGTTTTTGAGGTCGAAACTTGCAGACAGATTAATTTCATCTATAATAAAAACTGTAAAGGCGATTTTTGGTCAGGGAGCTATTGCCCCTGACAGGCA
>QMLM01000039.1 GCA_003646745.1 Deltaproteobacteria bacterium
AGTAGCAGTAGAAGGAGGTGAGATGATGAAGACAGGTAAAGTTAGTCCAGAGGCGAAGGTGGGGATTCTGGTTTTAGCAGGGATTGTGCTGTTGTTTTTTATGTCTTTCAGAATAAGCAGGCTGGAGAGGGTGAGAGGAGAGGTCTACACCGCTCTGTTTCCATCGGTTTCAGGCCTGGTAGTCAACGCCGATATAGAGGTGGCAGGCGTCCCTGTGGGCAAAGTGGAGAAGATTGGTTTAGAGAGAGGGAAGGCAAAGGTGTGGATGAGGATCGGGCGGGTAGAGCTGCATCAAGATGCCGAGGCGATCATCAAGACCCATGGGGTCCTGGGGGATAAATACATTGAGATTAAACCTGGTTCGCCTGAGGCTCCTTTGCTGCCCGCAGGGGGGACTATCGGCAAAGTAAAATCTGCACCAGATATGGATCAACTCTTCTCCTCTTTGGAGTCTGCTGTCCAGGGGATAGGGGATTTAGGTCAGTCATTACGGGAGCTCATAGGAGAGGAAGATGGGAAGAAGGCTATCCGAGAGTTGATCGTCAACCTCAGAGACGCGAGCACTGGTCTAAAGGAGCTCATTGGAGAGAATAGAGAAAGGGTGAACAACATCATCGCTAATCTAGAGGACTTTTCCCAGGGGCTGAAGCCCCTTTCCCAGAGGGCCGAGCGGACCTTGGCCAATCTGGAGGAGATCAGCGCCAGGGTTAAGGGTGGGGAAGGGACCTTGGGAAAACTTCTCACCGACGATACACTCTATTATGATGCCAAAGAGGCCCTGGCCAGTTTTCGCAGGCTTATGGCGAAGGTGGAAGGAGGACAGGGGTCCCTGGGTAAGCTCATGACCGATGAGAAATTCTACAAAGAGGCAGAGAAAACCATGAAGAAGATGCAAAAGGCCGCTGAAGGAGTCCAGGAACAAACCCCTATTACCACCCTGGGTGCCCTTTTGGGGCTTTTCTTCTGATGAACAGGTGAAGGTCTTTTGCAAAGCAAGGTCTTCGTAAGATTGCTTCCTTTTCTTATCGTTTCCCTTCTCTGCTGCCCTGCCTGGGGTGGATCATGGGGGATATGGCCACTAGTTTCCTATCAGGCCGCCGATGGGCAGAGGGAGTTGGAGGTACTCGGGCCCATCTTTACCTGGAAGCAGACAAGAGAGGGGGAGCAATGGGGGGTTCGTCCCTTCTTCTACTACACCCACTATCCTTCTCAGGAGCTCTGGCGGTGGGAATTCCTCTACCCTCTAGGGAAATACCAGCGCCGCGGAGCAGATCGGAAGTTCTACTTGGTCCCATTTAGCCTTTTCAGGGATGAGGTGACCCATCCATTCCCAGAGGGGAGAGAAAGGGCCGCTTCCGTCTTGACCGCCTTTTGGGGTCAGACCGATAAAGGGGAAAGATATGGCGGGCTTTTCCCTCTGGCCGGTCGTCTAAAGGAGAGATTCAGCAGGGATGAGATAGAGTTTTACCTCTGGCCCCTTTATTCACGTATAAAAGACGAAGGGGAGATCACTTGGCGGATATTTTGGCCCTTTTTCTCACTAACCAGGGGAGAGGCGAAAGGCCTCTATCTTTGGCCCCTTTGGGGGCAAAAGGTGAGGCCAGGTGTATACTCTAAGGGTTTTTACCTTTGGCCCCTTTATGTGTATATGGATGAGGATCTCGACACCGATAACCCTGTGAGAAAGCGGTATTACCTTCCTCTTTACGCCTCAATAAGGTCGCGCAGAGGGAAGGTAGATCTCTTTCTACCCCCTTTTTTCTTTCATCAAAGGGGTTATGTTCCCACCTTCGAGAAGTGGGAGGTCCCCTGGCCCATCCTGACTCTGGTCAGGGGAGAGGGGGTGAGGGAATGGAAGGTATTTCCCCTTTTTCGGCTGAGGAAAGAGCAGAGCAGAAGACGTCTATTTTTCCTTTGGCCCTTGTATAAATATGAGTTGGATCTTATGGAAGGAGAACGGGAGGAGGTACGCCGCTTTTTTCTCATTAACAAGTATAGGTTGGTCAGGAGGACGGACACAGGGAGGGAATCCGTCGATGTCAACCTCTGGCCCTTTTTCGACTATCAAAAGGGATTTGATGGGGGGGTTAAATTTTATGTCTTTCCCCTGCTGCCCCTGCACGATGAAGGAATGGAGCGCAATATCTATCCCCTCTTTTGGGTCTATCGATATACCCGTTCCCCAGAGGGGGAGACCTACTACGATCTCCTATGGGGGCTTTACCGCCGCAGGGGTTCTTCAAGGGGGTGGTCCCTTCAACTTGCCTTTCGTTTGAGCCTTGAGAAGAAAGGGCACGAGGTTTTTTCCCTCTCTCTGCTGGCAGGTTTGTTCAGATATCGAAGGACGAAGGAGGGTGGGAAATGGGAATTTTTCTCTTTCCGCTGAGGTTTACTTAGGTATTTCCTCTTTTCCCAGCAATATTCTTACATCCACGGCCTTACCACCATGGGGAAAGACGATAAAGGGGTTGATATCGATCTCCTGGATCTCTTCCACCTTCAGCGTGAGCTGGGAGAGGCGCAAGAGGCATTCGATAAGGAGGTTTACATCATAGCTTTCCTCTGCCCTGATCCCCCTCAAGATCTGTGAGCACCTCGTCTCTTCTATCATCCTTTGGGCGTCTTGCAGGCCCAGGGGGGCGATACCATAGGAGATATCTTTCCATACCTCCGTATATATCCCCCCCGTCCCGAAGATGAGGACTGGACCGAACTGTCGATCTCTCTTTGCTCCCAAGATCACCTCCACCCCACCGGCGACCATCTCCTGAACGAGTATTCCTTCTACTTCAGCCGCAGGTAGCTTCCCCTTCACCCTCTGCATGAGTGAATTATAGACTTCCTCTAACTCCTTTGGCCCCCGAATGTTGAGGACTACCCCACCCACTTCAGTCTTGTGGGTTATTTGGGGGGAGGAGACCTTGATGGCTATGGGGTATCCTATCTCCTCGGCCGCCCGTAGGGCTTGGGGAAGGTCTCGGCAAAGGTAGGATCTGGCCACCGGGATCCCATAACCATCCAAAATTCGTACAGCCTCGGCCTCGATCTTTTTCTTCCCTTGTTCATATAACCTGTGGATGGCTTCCCTTATCTGCTTCTTTACGGGGAACTTAGGGGCAGCAGAGGGGATTTGTTGGAGGAATTGCCGGCGCCGGTATAAGGCAGCTAGGGTCCTGGCCGCTCGAGGCAGGGTGGGAAAGGAAACTACCTTTCCCTCCTCTTCCAGCCTTTTTGCTACCGAGGGTTGGTTTGGTCCGTAAAGCCAGGCAGCTACAGGCTTTTCGTGGAAGGAGGTTGCCACCTCTTTGATGACCCCTGTGACATCAAGATATGTCTGCTCCGGGAGCTCTGGAGCAATGGCGATGCAGATTACACCGTCTACAGTGGGATCACAAAGGACCGCTTCTAAGGCTACACGGTAAACATGTTTTAATCCGTGTTTCATCAAGGCCGGCCATATATCCAAGGGGTTATGGATGGGCATCCAGGGTGGGGAGAGGTCCTTTATCTTTTGGATGGTTTGTGGGGAAAGCTCAGCTAGCTCCAAGCCACGTTCTTGGAGGGCATCGATCAGGATAATCCCCCCGGCCCCGGTAAAGGTGATGACCCCCACCCTCCTTCCCTGCATAAGGGGCAGGTGGAGAAAGGCCTTTGTGTAGTCCAAGACCTCGTCAGGGTTGTGGGCAGGGGTGATCCCCGCTTGTCTGAGGGCGGCTTCGAAAACCTCATAATCTCCCACCAAGGCGCCACTGTGGGAGGATGCTGCTTGTTTTCCCCTCTGGCTTTTGGCGGTCTTCAAGACGATGATGGGTTTGTGGCGCGCAACCCTTTTTGCCATCTCAAAGAACCTCCTGCCCTGCTTCATCCCCTCTATATGGGCGAAGATCACCTTGATCTGGTCATCCGCACCGAAGTACTCTATGGCGTCGGCGAACTCTAGATCACATCCATTCCCCAGATCGATTCCTTTCCCTAACATTCCGGTAAACAGCGAGGAACCGACGAAGAATATCCCGGATTGACAGATGACTCCCACCGGTGCTCGTTCCCTACGCAGTGGCATGAAGGAGGAAGTGAAACCGGAAAAGGCGTTGACAACCCCCAAGGTGTTGGGGCCCAAGATCCTGATTCCCCTCTGCCGGGCGGTCTTCGTGAGCTGGTCTTGGAGGATTTTACCCTCCGCATCGGCATCGGCAAAACCTTGCGAGACAACGATGGCCCCTTTTATCCCCACAGCGGCACAGTCCTCTACGATACGAGGGATCTGCTCCCTGGGGGTGGAGATGATGGCAAGGTCTATAGGTTCACCTATCTCCAATACCCCTTTGTAGGCCTTTATTCCCATGATCTCACTGGCTAAGGGGTTTACGGGATATATCTTTCCCTGAAAACCGAACTCCTTCATGTTCTCAATGACGTTGAAACTTCCTTCTCCCGTTTTACGACTGACCCCGATGACGGCCACAGATCGGGGTGCCATAAAAACATCAAAGGGGTGTCCTTTCATATGCTCCTTCGCATTCCCTTAAGGCAGCTTCCTTTTCAAAAGGAGGGGTTGTTATCGGTCACGTAACTAACAAAAATTTCCTCTTTTGTAAACAATGACGTTAATCTCCTTTGTATTTCGAGAGGCTAAGTGTTGAGTTTAAGAGGGTTTTTAAAAATTTAACATGTTTAATAAATTTTTTTGACAAAATAGGGATTATCGGTTAAAATGTATTTTAAGCTTTTCGCTGAGATCAAAAGGTTAAGGAAAGGAGAAAAAATGGCAAAGGCGAAAGAAGGGGATATTGTCAAGGTCCATTATACTGGTAAACTCAAGGATGGGAACGTGTTTGATTCCTCCCGGGACGGCGAACCCCTGGAACTTATTCTAGGTGCCGGGCAGGTGATCCCTGGTTTCGAGAGTGCGGTGATAGGGATGAGCCCTGGTGAGGTCAAGACCTTTGAAATATCGGCTGAAGAGGCTTATGGTCCTTACAGGGAGGAATTGGTTCTTGAGATCGACAAGGGACGTGTCCCCGAGGATCTCAACTTAGAGGTTGGACAGCAGCTTGTCTTGCGTCAGGCCCAGGGAGAGGTGGTAAGAGTTACGGTAACGGATATTTCTGAGGAGACCGTTACCTTGGACGCCAACCATCCTTTAGCCGGTGAAGACTTGATTTTTGAAGTCCAGTTGGTAGAGATCGTTTAACAAAATTAGGCCTCTTGAGATAATAGATAATCCCTGAGGAACCTGGCGGTATATGACCTTTCTCTTTGCTCCATAACCTCCCAGGGGTTGCCCTGAGCGACGATTTGGCCTCCATCCGCTCCACCTTCAGGACCCAAGTCGATAATGTAATCGGCCTCTTTGATTACCTCTAGGTTATGTTCGATGACTGTTACAGTGTTTCCCCTGTCGACGAGTTCTTGCAGTACTCTGAGCAGCCTCTCTATGTCGGCTATGTGGAGGCCGGTAGTCGGCTCATCTAAGATGTAGAGGGTCTTTCCACGGGAAGGTTTGGAAAGTTCTGCCACCAACTTCACCCTCTGTGCCTCTCCTCCAGAGAGGGTGGGGCTAGGTTGTCCGAAGGTGAGGTACCCTAGCCCCATATCCACGATCATCTGCAGGGTTCGCCTCACCTTGGGTATGGCGGAGAAAAACTCCAAACCCTCCTCAAATGTCATCTCCAAGACCTGATGAATATTTTTGCCTTTATAGGTGACGGCAAGGGTTTCGTCGTTGTAGCGTCGCCCCAAACACCCTTCGCAATCCACATACACATCAGGGAGGAACTGCATCTGAACCTTAATTTTGCCCTGGCCGGCACACTGCTCACATCTGCCTCCTTTGACGTTAAAGGAAAACCTTCCCGGCCCATAGCCCCTTGCCCTAGCCTCAGGGGCTATGGAGAAGAGGCGCCTTATTTCATCGAATAGCCCTACATAGGTGGCTGGTGTGGAACGGGGCGTCCTTCCTATAGGGGAATGGTCTACCTCCAACACCCTTTCCAGATGTTCCCACCCCCTGATCTCGTCATGGGCCCCTACTTTCCCCTTGCTGCCGTTTAGGAGATTTCTCAGGCCGCAGAAGATGATCTCCTTCAGCAGCGTGGATTTGCCTGATCCTGAGACACCGGTGATACAGGTGAAGGTGCCTAATGGTATGCCGACATCGATCCCCTTGAGGTTATGTTCTCTAGCACCTAACACCCTGAGCCATTTTCCCTCTTTGGGCGGACGCAGCCGGGAGGTGATCTCTCTTTTGCGGCGGCCGTTCAGATAGGCACCGGTGATCGATGTAGGACAGCTCTGGATCTCCTTTAGGGGGCCGGCAGCCACCACCCTGCCTCCGTGCACGCCTCCTCCGGGTCCAAGATCGATGATATAGTCCCCCCTTCTAATAGTTTCTTCATCGTGCTCAACAACGAGAATGCTGTTTCCCCGATCCCTCATCTCCTGGAGGGTAGCCAGCAGCATCTGGTTATCCCGGGGATGCAGCCCGATAGTGGGTTCATCGAGGATATAGCAAACCCCCCTTAGGTTGGAGCCGAGCTGGGCTGCCAGGCGAATTCTTTGGGCCTCTCCTCCGGAGAGGGTGTCCCCACGGCGCTCTAAGGTGAGATAAGAAAGCCCCACTCTATTGAGGAATTGAAGCTTAGCCATGACCTCTTTGATAATCCCCTCGGCAATGGGCAACTCAGCCTCATCAAAGCGAAACTCTCCCACTACCCTCTCGGCATCTCGCACCGAAAGGGAGACCAGATCCCATATCCCCCACCCTTTCACCTTCACTGCCAGAGCGGCTTCTTTTAGGCGCCGCCCCCTACACATGGGGCAAACCCTTTCCCCCATGAAGGTGAGGAGGCTGTTGAGAAGTCCATTCCCCTCGGCGTACCGGAGCAACTCTCTAAGGATAGGGATTACCCCCTGAAACCCGTCGCCGCCATGAAGGATTTTTGTCTTTATCTCCATTCCTAACTCCGACAAGGGTCTATCAAGGGGGATATGGAGTTTTTTATGTATCTCTCGAAGGACTTTCCCTTTTTGTCTGTGCAACGGCCTTTCTTCGAAGGGGGCTAAGGCCCCTCTCTCCAGAGACCTCCTCAGATCAGGCAGAACCAGCTCATCGGCGAAGTCGCTGAGGCTCCCCAGCCCCTGGCATTGAGGACAGGCCCCCTGACGGCTGTTAAAGGAGAACAGCCGGGGATCTAGCTCCTCAAATCCAATGTGACACCGGGGGCAATAGAGGCGTTGGCTGAAGATCTTCTCACCTCCTTCGGGGTCCAAAAGATAGAGGGTGCCTCTTCCCAGATCTAGCCCCTTTTTGACCGCCTCTAGGAGCCAGGAACGTTCCCCCACCCTGACCTCCCGGCGTTGCACCACTACCTCTATGTTGTGCTCCTGATAACGGCTCAAAAGGGGCAAAGGGTCGAGGTCCACCATCACCCCATCGATCCTTGCCTTGCTGTAGCCTGCTCGTCTTGCTCCTTCCAAGATTTCTTTATGAAATCCCTTGCGCCCCATCACCAGGGGAGCCAGGATGACCACTTCCCTTCCTGCGTAACCCTTGAGGATCTCCTCTACAATCCCCTCAAGGCTATGAGGAGAGATCTCCCCGCCGCATCGGGGACAGTGCTGCACACCTAATTTGCTGTATAGAAGCCTTAGATAGTGGTAAATCTCCGTCAGAGTGGCCACGGTAGAGCGCTTTCCCCCCTGGCTGGTCCTCTGTTCAATGGCCACCGTGGGAGGGATTCCGGTGATGAGATCCACCTGGGGTCGATCCATGATCTTGAGGTATTGCCTTATGTAAGAGGATAGGCATTCCAGGTAGCGCCTCTGTCCCTCGGCGAAGATGATGTCGAAGGCGAGGGTCGATTTCCCCGAGCCGCTCATGCCGGTGATGACCACCAGCCGGTCTCTGGGTATGGTAAGGCTGAGGTCACGCAGGTTGTGTTCCCTGGCGCCGGTAATGTGGATGGCACCTCCTTCCTTTCCTTCTTCCTCCTTTTCTCCTTGAACCGCGGGGGGGATTTGGGTCTGCTCGCCCTTCAGGTATTTCCTTAAGAAGCGCCCAGTGTGGGAGTTCTCGCACTCGGCCACCTCCTCTGGGGTACCAGTGGCCACCACATATCCCCCTTCCTCACCGCCCTCGGGGCCGAGATCTATCACATAGTCGGCACACTTGATCAAGTCCATGTTGTGCTCAATAATCACTAGGGTGTTTCCTTCTTCCACGAGCCTATCGAAGGCAGACAGCAACTTGCGGATATCGTCAAAATGCAGTCCCGTTGTGGGTTCATCGAAGATAAATAGGGTATTTACCCTTCCCCCTTTCATATACTGGGCGAGCTTCAACCTCTGGGCCTCTCCCCCAGAGAGGGTATTGAGCGGCTGGCCGAGCTTCATATACCCCAAGCCAACCTCTAAAAGGGGGGACAACGAGGTGGTAAGCTGGGGGTACTCGCAGAAGAACTCCATGGCCTCTTGAGCCGTCATCTCCAAGACATCGTTGATGTTCTTGCCGCGATAGGTGACCTCCAGGACTTCCTCCTTGAACCTCTTGCCCCTGCAGACAGGGCAGGTGATGTAGAGGTCAGAGAGGAACTGCATTTCCACCTTTTCAAATCCCTCTCCCTGACATTCTTCACATCGGCCACCAGCCAGGTTAAAAGAGAAAGTCCCCGGAGTATATCCTCTCGCCTTGGAAAGGGGCTGGTTGGCGAAGAGGTGGCGAACAGGGTCATAGGCCTTGAGATAGGTGAGTGGGTTGGCCCGGGGGGTTTTCCCAATGGGTCTCTGGTCCACCAGTACCACGTCAGATATCAGGTCCACCCCAGTGATCTCCTGGAATCTGCCTGGTTTCTCCTCATGGGCCCCCTTGGCCCTCTTCAATCCCCTGTAGAGGATGTCCTCGGCCAGAGTGCTCTTGCCCGAACCTGAGACACCGGTAATACAGGTCATCAGCCCCAAGGGGATCTCCACATCGATCTCCTTTAGGTTGTGCTGGCTGGCCCCTCGGATCCTGATTACTTCTGCCTCCTTGATCCTGCGGCGCATCTTCGGCACAGGGATTTTCAGTTCCCCCTTTAGATACCTTCCTGTGAGGGACCTCGGCTCCTGGGTGATTCCGGCAACCGGGCCATGGTAGATGAGGTTTCCACCCTTGTGCCCGGCCCCGGGACCTAGGTCCACGACATGGTCACACCCCTTGATGATCTCCGGGTCGTGTTCCACCACCACTACCGTATTTCCCATTTCCTTGAGGGCCCGCAGGATCTGCACCAAGCGATGGCTATCTCTGGGATGCAATCCGATACTCGGTTCATCCAGTATATATAAGGTGTTCACCAGGGAGGAGCCCAGGGCCTTTGTTAGACTTACTCGCTCCACCTCTCCTCCCGACAGGGTGCGCGATTGACGATCCAAGCTAAGATAGGTCAGACCTACCTCCACCAGGTACCTCAATCTTGAGTTAATCTCACGCAGCAAAAGCCCTGTAGCCTCATCACCGGGCAGCACCGAGAGCTCGTTGAAGAACTCTTGCGCCTCACCGATGCTCATGGCATAGACCTCGGCGATGTTTTTCCCTTTTATCCTCCAAAGGAGTGCCTCCTCTTTGAAGCGCGTCCCTCCGCAGTTGGGGCAGGTAACATAGCTGCGATAGCGGGAGAGAAAAACCCGGACGTGGAGCTTGTACCTCTTGGTCTCCAACCAGCGGAAGAACCCCCTTACCCCATAAAATCCCTCATCGCCGTCGATGATAGCTCTTTTGTCCTCTTCCTTCAGGTCCTTGAAGGGGATATCAGTGGGGATCCCCCGACGCCGGCAAAATGCCATAAGATCCTCAAACTCCAGCCGCGCAATCCCGGTCCAGGGTTTGATGGCCCCCTGGCGCAGGGTCTTGTTTTTATCAGGGACCACCAAATCGAGATCTATATCGATGACCCTGCCGAACCCCCGGCA
>QMLM01000040.1 GCA_003646745.1 Deltaproteobacteria bacterium
CAAGCGGATGAAAATTGCCATTGCGGGCAAAGGTGGAGCGGGGAAGACCACCCTGGCAGGAGTAATGGCTAGGTCTTTGGCAGAGGAGGGATATAGGGTTTTGGGCATCGATGCCGATCCCGATGCCAACCTCGCCTCGGCCCTCGGGTTTCCCCAAGAGATTCTAAAGGAGGTCACTCCCTTGGCCGAGATGACATCACTGGTGGAGGCCAGGACGGGGGCCAAGAAAGGAACCTTTGGGGGGATCTTCAAGTTGAATCCCAAGGTGGATGACCTCCCGGATACCTACAGTGTGACTTATAATGGGGTGAAACTGCTCATTTTGGGAGCCATCCCTCAGGCGAATGGGGGATGTTTCTGTCCGGAGAACGTCCTTCTAAAGGGGCTGCTGCACCACATATTGGTCAGGAGAGATGAAGTAGTTATCATTGATATGGAGGCAGGCCTGGAACACCTCACCCGGGGAAGTACCAAATATGTAGATGCCTTTATTGTTGTGGTGGAGCCAGGGCAACGCAGCATCGCCACTGCCCGGCAGATCAAGAGGTTGGCCCAGGAGTTGGGTGTGGAAAAGGTATATGGGGTGGGAAACAAAGTGAGCTCTGCTGAGGACAGGGTCTTGATAGAGGGAGGACTTCCAGAGGTGAAGTTCTTGGGCCACCTCTCGTTTAACCCAAAGGTAATGGAGGCCGATAGGAGGGGAGTTTCCCCCTATGACTTGGATGGGATCATAAAAGAGGAGGTAAGGGAAATAATAGCAAGATTAAAGAGGAAGGAGTTTGCCTAGGACCGTTTTCGTCTGGTCATGCATTGTGGTCTTTACCCTGGTGTTGGGGGCTCTGGCCTTTTTGACCTTCCCCTTTGATTGCAAGGGAAAGGTAGTGCATCTTTATGCCCGGCTATGGGGATGGTTGATCCTGTTGGCCAATGGGGTGAAGGTAAGGGTTAGGGGGGTAGGGAACATCGATCCCCAGAGGCCTTATATCTATATGTGCAACCATATGAGTAGCTTCGACATCTTTGCCCTGTTGGCCTATCTTCCTGTGCAGTTTCGCTGGTTAGCTAAGGTGGAGCTGTTTAGGATCCCAATCTTGGGCTGGGCCATGAGTACAGCGGGGTACATCAGCCTCGATCGCTCAGAGAGGAAGAAGGCCTACAAAAGCATGGAGACCGCCGCCCAAAAGATCAGGGAGGGGACCTCGGTGGTCATCTTTCCCGAGGGCTCTCGTTCCCCTGATGGGAGCCTCCAGCCCTTTATGAAGGGGGGGTTTACGTTGGCCATCAAAGCAGGGGTACCGATTGTCCCCATCGCCATTGAGGGGACATGGAAGATCATGCCCAAGGATACCCTACGGATCAGAAAGGGGGAGATAGGGATTGTTATCGATCGCCCCATTGAGACTAGGGGGCTCACCATGAAGGATAGGGAAAAATTGATGAGGCAAGTACAGGAGAGGATTCAGACTAATCTTGCGGCCTTGGTCAAGGAGCACCCAGATGCAGCGTGACGAACTGAGGGTGATCCCCTTAGGGGGGTTGGGTGAGATCGGCCTCAACATGATGGTCTTAGAATACAATGACGACCTCATCGTCATCGATGCGGGCCTGATGTTCCCTGAGGATTACATGTTAGGGATCGACATGGTGATCCCAGATATCAGCTACCTCCGCCAAAAGGGGGATAATTTGCGAGCCATCATCCTCACCCATGGTCATGAAGATCATATAGGGGCACTGCCCTTTGTTTTGAAGGAGTTTAAGGTCCCCGTTTATGGGACTCCCTTCACCTTAGCTTTGGTGCAGGAGAAATTGCAGGAGCATGAGGGGATAGGCAAAGTAGAGTTTAAAAGGGTGAAGCCAAGGGATCTGGTACAGATCGGCCCCTTCCGGGTGGAATTTATCCGCACCTGTCACAGCATCGTCGATGGAGTGGGTTTGGGAATTACTACCCCCGTCGGGGTTTTAGTCCACACCGGGGATTTTAAAATAGATCAAGTTCCTGCCGGAGGGGAGCTGACCGACCTGCGAAAGTTCGCCGAGTACGGTGAGAAAGGCGTGTTAGTTCTGCTTTCCGATAGCACCAATGCGGAAAGAGAAGGGTACACCCTGTCGGAGAGGGAGATCGGCCAAAAGCTTGAGGAGATCGTCAGGGTGAGCAAGGGAAGGGTGATTGTAGCGCTGTTCGCCTCCAATATTCAACGCATCCAGCAGGTAATGGACATCGCAGCCAAGTATGAACGTAAGGTGGCCTTGGTGGGGAGAAATATCCTTACCAATACCAGGATTGCTAGGGAGTTGGGTTATATGCGTTTTCCTCGCGGCGGGGTGGTGGATGTCAAAGATATAGACAAGTATCCTCCGGAGAAGCTGTTACTGTTTACAACAGGGAGTCAGGGAGAGCCTATGTCGGCCCTTAGCCTTATGGCTATGGATAACCATAAGGATGTAAAGATTCAAAAGGGTGACACCATTATCCTCTCCTCCCGCTTTATCCCGGGCAACGAGAAGGCTATTACTCATATGATTAATCATCTGTGCCGGCGAGGGGCAGAGGTCATCTATGAAAAGATATCCGCCATCCATGTATCCGGGCACGGGTATCGTGAGGAATTAAGGTTGATGCTCAACCTAATTCGTCCTGAGTTTTTTATCCCCATCCATGGTGAATACCGCCACCTGGTTCAGCACGTCCAACTGGCCAGGGAGGTAGGGATGGCCGAAGAAAAGTTGCTGCTGGCCGAGGATGGAGATGTAATATCCTTCAATAACGGTAAGGGAAAGATCATCGGCAAGGTGGAGGTAGGTAAGGTCTTTGTCGATGGCAAAGGGGTGGGAGATGTGGAAGATATGGTCTTGAGGGACAGGAGGCAGCTCTCAGAGGATGGGATGGTGATCCCCGTGATGGTCATCAACGAACGCACGGGAGAGGTGGTTTCGGGTCCAGACATCATCTCCCGGGGATTTCTCTTCGAGGAAAAGAAGGGAGAGATCCTGCAGCAGGCCAAAGCGGTCATCAAAGAGGTTTTGGAGGGGGTTCCTCTGGAGTCCAAGACCGATGAGCTTGAGGTGGAGAACGAAGTTCGGCGGGCCCTCAAGAGGTTCTTCCGCAGAGAGATGGACCGCAGACCCGTGATCATCCCTGTGATCATAGAGATGTAGGGGAGGTTAGGAGATGGCCAGAAGGGATTTGGTCCATGAGATCGCTGGTCTCATTTTAATGGGGTGGGGGGTCTTTGTCTTTCTGTGCCTTTATTCCTTTCACCCCCAAGATCCCTCCTTTAACCTTTATCACCCCCTTTCCTCCCAAGTCCACAACATGGGAGGAATAGTGGGGGCCTATCTCTCCGATATCCTTTGGCAGGGCATCGGCTGTGTCTCTTTACTGTTCCCCTTGATCTTTTTTGCTATAGGTGTCTGCCTCTTTGTTAACCAGAGGATTGAGGCTAGGGGGATTCGATTAGGGGGATTCATCCTCTTGGTGATCTCGTTGTCCACCCTATTGGACATTGTTCTGGGAGATGTGGAGGTCTTCTCCTTTCAGGGGATGGCAGGAGGGGTTATGGGTAAGGTCATTGGTACCCTGTTAAAAAAATATCTCAGTGCGGTGGGGGCCTCTCTGATGGTCATCTTATGGTTCATCTGCTCGGCGATGCTGACCACAGGCGTATCCCTGAGGGAGGGATTTACTAGGCTGGGAAGAGCCATGGGTGATCTCTACCGTTGGATAGTGAGGATCAAGGATCTACGCCACGGGAGATGGAAAAGGAAGAAGGTCCTTAAGGGTGTCAAGGCAAAGGAGGTTTCACCTCCCCCCATTATTCCTTCTGATGAAGGGCAGAAGGCCCTTGAGCCGAGGCAAGAAGCCCTCCCTTTTCCCGAGCCAGCCGAAGGGGGTTATCATCTCCCCTCTTTGGCACTGCTTGAGGGCGGCAAGGGGAAGGAGGTAACGGTTTCCGAGGAGGTTTTGTGGGCCAACTCTCAAATATTGGAGGGGAAGCTCCGGGACTATGGTGTGGAGGGAAAGGTGGTGGGAGTGAGACCTGGTCCCATTGTGACCGTCTATGAGTTTAAGCCTGCCCCGGGGATAAAGGTCAACAGGATTCTCAACCTTGAAGATGACCTGGCATTGGCCCTTAGCGCCCTAAGTGTCAGGATACAAGCCCCCATTCCTGGTAAGCCAGTGGTGGGGATAGAGATCCCGAATCCAGTACGCGAGACCGTACACTTAAAGGATGTAGTGAGTTCTGAGTCCTTTCAGAGGGCCAACTCCAAACTGACCCTGGCAATAGGGAAGGACATCTCCGGCAATCCCTTTGTGATCGATCTAGCCCGGCTACCCCACCTACTGGTAGCCGGATCCACCGGCTCCGGCAAAAGTGTCTCTATAAATTGTATGATCTGCAGTATGCTCTTTAAGGTGACCCCTGATGAGGTTAAGTTTCTCCTTATCGACCCCAAAATGTTGGAGCTCTCCTCCTATGAAGGTATCCCCCATCTGCTGCTGCCAGTGGTGACCGACCCTAAAGAGGCCGCCATTGCCCTTAGGTGGATGGTGGAAGAGATGGAGAGGAGATATTCGATTATGGCGGAGAAGGGGATCAGAAATATAGATAAGTACAATCAGAAGATGAGGGAAGAAACTCTCCCGCCCCCTGAGGAGGGTTCGACGCCGAAAAAGAAGATTCCCTATGTGGTGGTGGTGATCGATGAGCTGGCCGATTTGATGATTGTGTCGGGTAGGGAGGTAGAGGAATCCATTATCCGTTTGGCCCAGATGGCACGGGCGGCGGGGATTCACTTAATCCTTGCCACTCAGCGTCCCTCGGTAGATGTCTTAACGGGGTTGATCAAGGTGAACTTTCCCGCCCGGATATCCTTCCAAGTCTCCACCAAGACCGACTCCCGAACCATATTGGATGCCCACGGGGCAGAGCACCTCTTGGGATCGGGCGATATGCTCTTTTTACCTCCGGGCAGTTCCAAACTGCGCCGCGTTCATGGGGCCTACATCTCCGAGGGGGAGATCAGAAAAATAGCGGAGTTCTGGCGCCGACAAGGAAGCCCCAGCTATGATCGCAGCGTCCTGCAGGAGAGGAGGGAGAGGAAGAGCGCAGAGGATGAGGTATATGACGAAAAGTACGATGAGGCTGTGGCCTTTGTAACTCAAACCGGTCAGGCCTCCATCTCCCTCATTCAGCGTAGATTCAGGATAGGGTATAATCGGGCGGCTAGGATCATCGAGCGGATGGAGCAGGAGGGGATAGTCGGTCCCTCAGATGGCGTCAAACCGAGAGAGGTGTTGATCCATAAGATATAAAGATAAGGAGGGTTATGCTTACCCCTAGACTCCAGATCACCTTGGATACCATGAAGAAGCTGCTGCGGCGGCAGGCCATGGGAAACCTGAGCAAGATGCTAGAGAAGCTCCATCCGGCTGATCTTGCCCATATCTTTCCCTATTTCAACGAAACCGAACAACGGGCCATCTTTAATATGATCAAAGACCCCGCCGAGGCCGCCAAAGTCTTAAGTGAGATCGAGTGGGTGGTGGGGGCACAACTTTTGCGCTCCATCGATACCGAGAGGGTGATTCAGATCCTGCAGGAGATGCCCTCGGATGATGCCGCAGAGATCATCAGCAATCTTCCCGAGGAACTGGCGGAGAAGATCCTTCAGGGGATGAAAAAAGAGGATCTAGAGGATGTGGAGGGTTTGCTCAGCTATCCTGAGGAGACGGCCGGCCGGATTATGAATCCCAACTACTTTGCCCTCCATGAGAACACAACCGTAAAGGAGGCCATCAAGGCAGTGCAGAGGGCCGCTGATGCAGAAATGGTCTTTTATATCTATGTAGTGGATGATAGAAATCATTTGGTAGGGGTGGTCTCTCTGCGACAGCTTTTGCTGGTCCCACCACAAAAGCGTTTGCGGGATATCATGATCACAGAGGTTTTTAGCGTTAAGACCTATGAGGATCAAGAAGAGGTGGCTAAGGTGGTGGAAAAGTACAACATCTTGGCTGTTCCTGTGGTAGACGAAGACAACAAGTTGGTAGGGGTCATTACGGTAGATGACGTTATCGACATCCTGCGGGATGAGGCCACGGAGGACTTCTTGAAGATGGCCGGTACCAGGGAAGAGGAATTTGCCTATGTGGATGATATCATGAAGGTCTCCCGGCTGAGGTTTCCTTGGCTGATCACCAATCTCCTGGGGGGGTTGGTCACGGGGTATCTGCTTTGGCTTTTCAAGATAACCCTGCGGGATGTACTGGCCCTGGTGACCTTCATCCCGGTGATCACGGCCATGGGGGGCAACGCGGGGCTGCAGTCTTCGAGTATTATGATCAGAGGGTTTGCCACAGGGCGCATTGAGTATGCCCGGCTGACCAGCATCCTTTTTAAGGAGGTGCGCGTGGGGGTCGTCATGGGCCTTGTCTGCGGTACGCTGGTGGGTGTGGTGGGAACCTTATGGCATGGGAATCCAGCCATTGGAGTGGTAGTATGTGTAGCTATGACCATCGCCATGACTGTGGCCTGCACTATGGGGGCCCTGGTTCCATCCTTCTTTCGAAAGGTTCATATAGATCCCGCTATCGCTTCTGGTCCCTTTGTGACCACGGCTAATGATATTACAGGGATCTTGATCTATATGGGGACTGCCACTATTCTTTTAAAATACATCATTTATTGAGATGTACTTGCGCAAGACCGATGCCGTAGTGATTCAGTGCGCCGATTACGGAGAGTCAGATATTATCGTTACCTTGTACACCCATGATTTCGGAAAGATAAGGGGGATCGCCAAGGGGGCAAAAAGGAGTAAAAGGAGATTCGTCAATAATCTGCAGCCTTTCTCCTACATCCGGGTCATCTTTTCTGAGGCGAGAGGAGGACTGATCAGGATAGACCAAGCCGATATCATACATCCCTTTTTCCGGATTGGTGAGAACATTTTCAAGATTCTCTATGGCAGCTACTTCCTGGAGCTGGTGAAGGAGATGACAGGGGAGAGGGAATCTAACCCTCAACTCTTCGGACTTTTGGCGGCTTTTTTGGCCGTGCTTAACGATTCTATCCCCCGTGAGGAATACCTGAGGATCTTCGAGCTGCGAATCCTTGACTTACTGGGTTATCGACCTAGATTGATGGAGTGCACCATCTGCTCCCAGAAGGTTTCCTTTGGGGAAGGGGCGCTGTTCAGCTATCGCCATGGGGGAGTGGTTTGTAAGGGATGCCAGGTAAAGGCCCGGGGGGCCGTCCCCATCTGTGCTGCGACGTTGAAGGCCATGCAGATGGCCATGGAGATGGATTTGGGTGAGGTAGAGGGGGTTCGGTTTCCCAGCGAGGTCCTCTCAGAGAGCAGCCAGATACTGCCCCGGTTCATCCAGTATCAGTTGGGAAAGGGGTTGAAATCATTGAGGGTTTTGGAGGAGATTAAGGACGGCCTTTAAATCGTCTCTAGAGGCTGGAGTTCTTTGATCCCATGGAGAGATCGAAGATCTGAAGGAGGATGATGTGACCTTTCAAGAACTTATTTTCTCCCTGGAGCGTTTTTGGGCAGAGCAGGGTTGTGTCATACAGCAACCTTACGACATCGAAGTGGGAGCTGGGACCTTTAACCCCGCCACCTTCTTGCGCGTTCTGGGGCCTGAGCCCTGGAGGGTAGCCTATGTAGAGCCCTCACGGCGTCCCACCGACGGGCGCTATGGAGAGAACCCTAACCGCCTACAACACTACTATCAATACCAGGTCATCATAAAACCTTCCCCCCTAGATATCCAAGAGATATATCTTGACAGCCTGCGTAGCTTTGGGATCGATCCCCTGGCTCATGACATCAGGTTCGTAGAGGACGACTGGGAGTCCCCGACCTTGGGGGCCTGGGGGTTGGGCTGGGAGGTATGGTTAGATGGGATGGAGATCACCCAATTTACCTATTTTCAACAGGCGGGGGGGATCGATCTGAGACCGGTTTCTGTGGAGATCACCTATGGAATTGAAAGGATAGCCATGTATCTGCAAGGAGTGGAGAACGTCTTCGAGCTGATCTGGACCGATGGTATCCGCTATGGAGATATCCATCATCAGGGTGAGGTGGAGTTCTCCCGCTATAATTTCGAAGGGGCCGATGTGGAGATGTTGTTGCGACTCTTTGAGATGTATGAAGGGGAGGCCAAGAGGCTTATAAAGGAAGGATTGGTTTTGCCTGCCTATGATTATTGTCTGAAGTGCTCTCATACCTTCAATCTTTTGGAGGCGAGGGGGGCCGTTAGCGTCACTGAGAGGATGGGTTTTATCCTCCGGGTGCGGGAGTTGGCGCGCGGTTGTGCCGAACTTTATCTGCACCAGAGGCAACAGATGGGTTACCCCCTATTGAGGTCTGGGCGATGAAGAAAGGGATGTTATTGGAAGTCGGAACAGAGGAGATTCCCTCCCTTTTTATCCCCAAGGCCCTTGATGCAATGAAGGAGATTTTGAAAAATGAGATGGATGCCCAAAGGGTGGACTATGGGGAGATCAAAGCGGTGGGTACTCCGCGTCGCCTTGCCCTTTTTGCCGAGTTGGAGCAGCGACAGCGCCCATTGGAAAAGGAGAGGCTCGGGCCGCCAAAGAACGTTGCCTTTGACACCCAAGGCCGACCCACCAAAGCTGCACTGGGATTTGCCCAAAGAGAGGGAGTACGAGTAGATGACCTTGAGATAGTGCACACGGGGAAGGGGGAGTATCTCTGCGTTAGAAAACAAGAAGCGGGGAGGCAGACTCGCGAGATCCTCTCTGAGGTTTTACCTAGACTTATCGCCTCCATTCCCTTTCCAAAGTCGATGCGCTGGTCCGACCTGGAACTACGCTTCGCCCGCCCCATTCACTGGATATTGGCCCTGTTCGACGCAGAGGTGGTTCCCTTCACCATGGAGAATTTGACCAGTGCCTCCTTTACCCGAGGACACCGCTTTTTGCATCCCGATCTGATAGAGGTAAAAGGGTTCAAGGATTATTTGGAAGGGCTCCGTCAAGCCTCTGTAGTGGTGGATCCGGAGGAGAGAAGGGAGTTAATCCGTCGTAGGGTCCGGGAAGCGGCCCAGAAAGTAGGAGGGAGGCCTTTGGAGGACGAAGACCTTCTGGAGGAGATTACTTATCTGGTGGAATACCCCGTGGCAATATGCGGTAGGTTTGATAACGGATATCTCGATCTTCCCAAAGAGGTCTTGATCACCGCTATGCAACAGCACCAGAGGTATTTTCCTGTGGTGGATGGGCAGGGGAGGCTCTTGCCTTACTTCGTTGCCGTGAGTAACATCATGGCCCGAGACATGGAGGTGGTAAGGGAGGGGAATGAGCGGGTCCTGCGGGCTAGGCTCGCCGATGCTCAGTTCTTCTTCCAAGAAGACCAGAAAGTACCTCTGGAGCAAAGGGTACAAGAGCTAAAAGGGGTAATCTTTCAAGCCAAACTGGGGACTTCTTATGAAAAGGTCATAAGGATTAGGGAGTTGGCGCTAAGATTAGCCGAGGAGTTGGCTCCTGAGGACAAGGAGGTAGTGGCCAGAGGGGCCTATCTCTGTAAGGCGGATTTGGTTACTGAGATGGTGGGAGAATTTCCCCACCTGCAAGGGGTGATGGGCAGAGAGTATGCCCTGCGCAGCGGTGAAGACCCCGCAGTGGCTCAGGTGATCTTTGAGCACTACCTCCCCAGGTTCGCTGGAGATGCGCTGCCCAGCACAAAAGCAGGGGATATGGTCAGCATTGCTGATAAGCTCGATACCATTATCGGTTGCTTCGGGGTGGGTTTGATTCCCACCGGCGCCTCTGATCCCTTTGCCCTGAGGCGGCAGGCCCTGGGTATTATCCATATCATTCTGGACAAGGGTTATACCATCTCCTTGCAGAAGATGATCACCATGGCATTGGAATCCTTAATGTCGAA